>NZ_MVOM01000004.1:0-108096 GCF_002018895.1 Acinetobacter sp. MF4640
TCTTGACTATTTTGTATTGCTCGACGCACTGCCTGTGTCGTTGTGGCGCTGCTGTGTAGAACTTGTCCCATAGTGCTTCCTTCCATTTATCTGAGAATATTGCACCATTAAAATCTGGGACTAAACACCTAATTAAAGTGGATTTTCCTGCACCAGATAAGCCCACCAAAGCCGTGATTTTGTTGGGTCGAATTTCCATGTTGATTTGCTTTAATGCGTGATGACCATTGGGGTAGAAAAAATCGACATTCTTTAGGCTGAATTTTCCTTGAATTGTGGGTTTGAGCGCACCACTTTGCTCGATTTCGTCATCGGCTTCTAAAATCTTAAAAAAGCTTTCCGCATAAATCATTGCATCATTCACTTCATCATAAATACGGTGCAACGAGCGAATCGGTGCGGAGACATTATTAAACAGCAAAATATGAAACATGATCATACCGATGCTCATTTGCCCATCGAGCACAAAGTACGCCGTGAGGATGATGATCAACACAATCCCGATTTGTTCAATAAAGGTCTTTAAGCCATCAAATAAAAAGCTGAGCTGACGCGTTTGCATTTGGTTATCGGTCAGTGCTTTTTGCAGTTTCAGTTGTTTAGTCGACTCAATGGACTCTCGGTTAAAGGACTTAATCACGCTAATCGACTGGATAATACTGAGAATGCCTTGGCTCTTTTTTTCACGGCCATCACGAAGGTTGCGCCGCCATCCCCCCAATTTCTTTGCTTGTTGAAAGGTCAGCCAAAAGTAAATTGGGATAATGCTGGTCGCGACTAAACCGACATAGACATTGGCATAGTACATCAACCCCAGTGCCACAATGGCACTGCTAAAAAGTGGCAAAATATCGATAAAAAAGATTTGTACCAGACGGGTGAGTGAGCCAATACCACGGTCAATCCGTGTTTGTAGTTTACCTGCTTGGTTCTGATCGGCATTAAAAAAGGCCAAACGGTAGCTGAGAAATTTTTCGATAATACTTTGCGCCAAGTCTTGAGATACTAGTATGCGGAGCTTTTCTCCATAAAACTTTTGACCAAACTGCACCAAGGCACTGATGATTTCTTTACTGAGTAAAATCACAGAAATGGTAATCAAAATGTGTAGGCCTTCGGTCAGTCCTTGGCCTTGTTCGACCAGACGGTTGATACTGTCGACGGCATATTGCAAAGTCAGAGCATTGACCTGAGCAGTGAAGGAACCAATCAGCGTCAGGATCAAGGTCGCAATCACCAATATCCGATAGGGACGGACAAAGGGGCGAAGCTTTTGAAACAACTGCCAAAGGTTCATACATGCTTCTTTTTATTGTGAAAGTTCACATGAGTGTATGCATAAGGATGCTAGGCGACAAGCTGTGACTTTGTTTTGATTTGTGTCGTTCTGAATTCAGTTAAACTGTTTGCAGAGGAGGAAAAGTCATGACCTTAGATCTGTTTAGTCCTGAACCGCAAGCAAACTTGCTGCCATTCGATGGGCAGGTGCAGGACTTGGGCTTGATTTTAACTGCGGAGCAAAGTGCGAAATATTTGGATTATTTTTTAGCACATTTGGCATGGCAACCTGACGAAGTCGTACTGTATGGCAAACGTTATGTCACGGAACGAAAAGTGGTGTGGTATGGCGATGCCGAGTACCAATATCACTATTCGGGTAGCGCTAAGCAAGCACTGTTATGGCATCCCGCTTTGTTTCGTTTAAAACAACATATTGAGCAATTGGTGGGACATCCATTTAACTCATGCCTAGCCAATTTATATGAAAATGGCAGCCAAGCCGTGGGCTGGCATAGTGATGATGAGCCTTCACTACGTTCGCCGCAGCAAGAAAATGTGGTGATTGCCTCACTCAGTTTTGGTGCAACCCGTAAGTTTTGCTTTAAGCACAAGTTTAAACAGGAAAAAATCGAGCTGATGTTGCACAGCGGGCAATTGATCGTGATGCGTGGACAGACCCAGCGCTACTGGAAACATGCTTTGATGAAATCCAGCAAAATCACTGAGCCGCGTCTGAATTTAACCTTTCGCTATTTCTATCCAGCGCCTCAAAGCTAAGTTGAGTTAAGCCTCAATATTATGCAATAGATGGCATTTCTGTTCGATCTGTAAGGCGCTATGTCTTAATATTTCGACCATTTTTTTTAGATCGACAAATTCAAACCGGTTTTTCGAAGCCAATAAGGTCAGTGCCAACGGTGTATCTTTGGGTGAAAATTTGACAGGTACAGACAGACTGGCAAGGTTGGGATCAAACTCGCCATTTGAAAAATAGTAGCCCTGTTTCTTAATGGCTTTCATTTTCTGTAAAAATTCATCTTGGCTCGCGGCAAAATTGACCTCGGCCAGCTGAGCCGAAAATTTTTGATAATATTCAATAATTTTAGCTTTGCTGAGCTGTGAAATCACCACTTTAGGCGATGAACCCAAATACACGGGACGTGGGCAACCACGCCCATAAGAAAATAACTCAAGGTCTTTAAAGACTTCACCATATAGGTCAATACAGTGTTCTGCATTGAGCTGGGTGAGGATACAGCAAAACTCCGTTCGCTCAACGATGTCTTGCATAAAAGGAATGCTGATTTGTAAGAGCGGGTCTGTCGTTCGAGAGATATAGTCCAACACAGCAATTTGAGAGCCTAAAGTATAGTCGCCGCTGGTTCCGCTTAAGCGCTGTAAAAGTCCTGCGGATACCAATTCCTTTAAATAACGATAACTGGTGGGCTGTGATAGCCCCAGTTCGGCACTGATGATATCGACATTGATAATCGGGCGTGACACAGAAAAGAGGTCTAAGACAGTGAGAATTTTACCGAAACTTGAAAGTGCCATAAGAACCTACTTAGTCAAAATAAATGCCATTTGAACGACAGTTACTATATAACAAAAACCCTAGACTCGACATGGCTTTCGTTCTGGACGCATGGCATTCGGGGACTTTTATCAGCATTTACAACGCAATAAAAAGGGTGAAATATGATCTTAAAAATATGTGAATTATCATATTGAGATATTTTAATTGACAAAAATTCATATTTTTGGAAAAATTATCATTATAAATGTCTTTTAATGAATAATGCTTTTGTTATTTGTTGAGCTATTTTCTTTCCTTTCAACATGGCGCTGTCTTTGACCATGTCTGTAAAAGACTTCATTGATTGAATTATTTTTTCATCCGTCTTCGCATGAGGTGAGGACGAAGTGATGCTGTTTGTCTGAGCAATGCTGTGTTGAAGAGTTGTTTAAATGTTGTCATTCAGCGCATTTAGAGATGAATTTATGTTCCTCACCAAACAGTTACTCGCATTCCGTCCAAATAAATTGGACTGGATTTTTGCGACGAAAACCTTTTTGGCAGGCATGCTTTCACTTTATGTCGCATTTTCTTTAGATTTGGCTTATCCCATTTGGGCGATTGGAACGGTCTTCGTCATCGCAAACCCATATGCGGGTATGACCTCCTCAAAAAGTCTTTATCGGGTGTTGGGAACATTGTTGGGAGCAATCGTTTCGATTGCAGCCACGCCAAACCTGATCAACGCTCCAGAATTGTTCACATTATTTTTAGCCACATGGGTCGGGTTTTGTCTATATTTTTCATTGTTGGATCGGACGCCGCGTAGCTATATTTTTATGTTGGCGGGTTATACCACGGTCATTATTTGCTACAACATTGTCTATAACATTGAAACCACTTCCATGTTTGATATGGCAATTGGTCGCTGTATTGAAATCACGGTGGGAGTACTGTGTAGTACAGTGGTGAATGCTGTACTGTTTCCCATGCATATTGGTCCCGTAGTCAAAACCCGTGTTTCACAGACTTTTCAAGACACCCGAGCGGTTTTTGATCAGATTCTGACAGATGATGTTAAGGCCATTAATTACAGCACTACGCTTAGTCATATCACGCGGGATATTGCCGATATTCATGTGATGGCCGTGCACTTGAGCTATGAAAAATCGACCTTGCAGGGCATGACCAAACCGCTCCAAGAAATGCTGCATCAACTCAGTATGTTGGTGACAAACTTGGTGGCCATGGCCGAGCGAATTCAGCAGTTAGATCACATTGACTCACGCTACCGTCCAGCTTTAGAAAAGGCGCACGCACAGATTGTAAAATTTTTACAAAGTGATCAGGTCATTTTAGAGCAGGACTTAAACCAGCTACCTGAGCAGTTTGAGTCGAGTTTTCAAGCCGTGTTTGATAGTGCCTTGCCACAGCAGCAAGTCATGTTGGCCAGTTTAAAAATGGATGTGCGTCATTTCACCCAAAATATACGTGCTATTAAGTTGATTTGGCAGCGTATCCAACAGGGGGATGACAACTTACCCGCAATCGTGACCCCGATTAGTACAAACTATCCCAACTTACATCGAGATCATGGCGTAGCCGTGCGTGGCGGCATTTCAGCTTTTATTGTGGTGCTTGTGGCGACTGGCTTTTGGATTGTCAGTGGTTGGAAAGCGGGTTTTATGATGGCAGAGATGGCCGCTATTTGTGCCTGTATTCTGACCAGCATGGACAATCCTGTTCCTGCCTTAAAAATCTTTATCCGTGCCAGTCTATATGCGGCGATTATTGTCTTTATTTATGCTTATGGCATCTTTCCGCACATTAGTGCTTTTTGGATGTTGGCTGTGGTGCTGGCCCCTTTTTGTATGTACTGTCTGATGCTGTTTTTACATCCACCACTCACAGGTTTAGCGCTACCTTTGATAATGGGTGTGGTCATGGGCTTAAACCTGCAAAACCGTTATCACCTTGATCAAGTGATGTTTTTTGATGCATCGATTGGGACGGTGCTTGGCCCCATCATTTCTGTCTATGTGATTCACTTGGTGCGTGCGATGTCGCCGGATATTACTGCCAAGCGAATCTTGTCTTTACATTATAAAGCGATACGACAAGCGCTTTACTTGCCTTATGGGGTGGAATTTAGAGTGCATTTGCGCAGTATGTTGGATCGGATAGGCGTACTGAATACCAAGTTAGTACAGTCCGATCGCTTGAAGCAAAAAATCAATTTGGCCCTGATTGAATCCAGTGCAGTGATTGATTTAACTCGGGTGCAAGAACTGATTGAAAAAATGCCTATGCAGGCCTCTATCACGCTGCATCTACAAGAACTACAAAGCCAAATGGATGCTTATTTTCACGCTAAAGAATTAGACCATAGCGACCTACAGGTCAGACAACACATTTTGGACAAAATTCAGATCATTCAGGCCGAGCTTATACAGCTGCAAGACCTAAGCATTGCTCGGCGTTTGCAAGTTTCACTGAATAATATTCAAAGCAGTCTCTGTCATGCGACATGGGACGAAATGTCTCAAGTCCGTTTGCTGGGAGCATAACGATGGGTGAACTTAATATCTATGGTGTGTATGTGCCAGTTTTGGTCATTCAGGCGGTATTGGCCTACATCGTATTACGGTTACTCATGCGGGTGACCGATCCTTGGGTCGACAAAGGCTGGATTTTTTTACCCAGTATTTTTTATTTATGCCTCTACATTACTGTGCTTGGCGTAGTCCATTGGGGTTTTATCGTGAGCTTTGCCTAAGCGCACATCTGATTGAAATGAATGAGGTAAAAGAAATGGCATCCTTTGATTGGCGTAAACTGAGCCGTCCCATCACTTTAGTGCTGATTGCGGGTATCGCGATCGCGGTACTCGTGCATCTTTGGCATTATTATAATGCTGAACCGTGGACACGTGATGGGCGGGTTCGTGGCGATGTGATTCAAGTGTCTTCCGATGTATCAGGCTTAGTCACGGAAGTTTTAGTGCACGATAATCAAAGCGTCAAACAAGGGCAGGTGCTGTTTAAAATTGATGTGGCGCGTCAGGCGCTTGATGTGGAACAAGCCAAATCAGACTTGGCTAAAGCTAAAGCCAGTTTGGCTGCTGCCGAAGCGGAGCTATTTCAAAGCAAAGCCAATTTGACCAAATCACAAGCCAATAGTCACTTGGCCGATAAAAATGCAGAACGCTATGCCAATTTGATGGATGGTGCTATATCAAAGCAAGAACAAGATCAGATGTTTGCCGTACGAGATCAATCACATGCCGAACATGAACAAATGCAAGCGGCGATTCAGCAGGCCAAAGCCAATATTGCGCAGCAACAGGCGTTAATCGATGTAGCCACCAGTAATTTACATTTGGCTGAATTAAACTTGAACCGTTCCGAAGTCCTAGCACCAGCCGATGGCACACTGTCTAATTTTGAGATGAAAGCAGGGAATTATGTCAAAGTGGGACAAGCGGTAGCGGCATTATTAGATCGCTCGCAGCTTTATGTGGTCGGTTATTTTGAAGAAACTAAGTTAAATAAAATTTATCTCGGTGCACCTGCGACTGTACAGTTGATGGGCGACTCAAACATCTTAAAAGGACATGTGCAGGGGATTGCTTCAGGTATTGAAGATCGTGAACGAACTACAAGTACAGGTTTGTTGGCCAATGTAAATCCAACCTTTAGTTGGGTACGTTTAGCGCAGCGCGTTCCTGTGAAAATTGCACTGGATGATATTCCGAAAAATGAATTGGCCTTTGTCGCGGGGCGAACCGTAACGGTACATATTACCGAGTCACAGCACTAAATTGACCTCTGTTCAGTTCAAAAAAAAGCATCCAATGAGGATGCTTTTTTTTGAACGCTATTTGATGTGTTGAGATCCGACTCCAGTCATAAAAACCATGTCATCTGTTTTAAGAAAGGCTTACTTAAGGTGTTAGACCTTCAGGATTGCGATACCAACTTTCAATAAATAATGTTGCGGCAAGACTATCAGCAGAAACTTTTTTGCCTCGGCCTTGCGCATGGTAATGGCTCAGCTCATCACGGGCTGCACGAGTACTTAAGCGTTCATCCACCATCCATGTTTCAATATTGGTTTGATGACGTAAACGACGTGCGAACTTACGTGCTCGAGCAGATAATTCCGACTCGCTATCATCCATATTCAGCGGTAAACCAACTAAAAATACATTGGGTTGATATTGCTTAATAATTTTATGCAGTTCATCCCAATTGGGGATGCCATCTTTCATCGGAAACAAAGCCAAAGGCGTTGCACTTTCAATCAGTGCTTGACCGACTGCCATGCCCATTTTTTGTGTACCAAAATCAAATGCCATAATCATTTGGGGTGTGTTTAAATCAGGCATGTCCAATCTCAGAAGACAACCAGGTTCGGTCCAGCCCGAGCTTTTTATAGGCTGCGTCCCAACGGTCGTCATAAGGAATATTAAAAATCAAATCCATATCAGCATCGCAGACTAACCAATCACCGCGAGACAGCTCATCTTCCAATTGGTTTTTGGTCCAACTGGTATAACCCAAAGCAATTTGATAGCGACCCACACCTTCATTATGCGCAATCGCATCTAAAATATCTTTAGACGTGGTGATACAGATATTTTCGCCGACTGCAATGGAAGAGTGCCATGTCGGCTGGCCCGTATGTAAGACAAAGCCAGCTTCTGGACGCAAAGGCCCACCTTGGAGAACATCGTGTGGTCGGACGTGATCGGCTTCAATTTCAAGATCATTGAGCAGTTCTTTGACTGAAAGTCCTGAAGGGCGGTTGATGATGATGCCTTGAGCACCTTCCTCATCGTGTCGGGCCAAATAAATCACGGTATGGGCAAAGACTTCATCTGCCATATCGGGTGGGGCAATGAGACAGCGATGCGTCAGATATTGTTTGCTCACCTAAAGGCTTCTCCTTGAAATTAAAATGCTTCTAGTCAAATGTTGTTATCTACCACGTTACTAGACTAATGCACTTTCTCCAAATCTTTTTTTGTGATCCAGTCTACATAAATTAGGCGGATTGAAACTTCAACTGACGTAATTGCTTGGCATGTTGTAGTGTAGTGTCATTGATTTCAACGCCGCCTGTCATGCGTGCGAGCTCATCGATACGCTCATCTTCTTCTAAGTTTAAAATGGTGCTACTGGCAGGGTCGGTCTGACGTTTTTTCACCAACAAGTGCTGGTCGGACTGTGCTGCAACTTGAGCTTGGTGGGTAATACACAGAATTTGCACATGCGAACCCAAGTCGGCCAAGAGACGACCAACAATTTCGGCTGTGCCACCACTAATACCGACGTCAATTTCATCGAAGACTAAAACTTCAGCTTCAGTTTTTTCAGCATTCATCACTTGCATCACCAACGCGATACGTGACAACTCACCCCCTGAGGCAACTTTGGCCAAAGGTTGCGGTGGGATGCCTTTGTTGGCGGTGAATAGCAATTGGATAAAACTTAGGCCTTCACTAGAAACCTGCTCCATTGGTTCAAACTTAAACTCAAAGTGCGCTTCAGGCAGAGCCAATTGTTTGACCTGTTCGGTTAAATGTTTTGCCAAGGGTGCGGCTGCATCGCGACGAATTTGATCGAGATGCTGGGCTTTATTTAACAGGTCCTGATGCGAGACTTCAACTTGCTCAGCAAGTGTTTCTGGATCTTCTAATAAATGGAGTTGTGCCAGTTCAGATTGCCATAGTTCATGTTCTTGTTTTAAGTGTTCTGGCTGCGTGCGGTACTTACGCGCAAAACGGTGGAACATTTCAAGCTGGGTGTTCAACTCTTCCATGCGTTCTGGGTCATAACTTTGACGGTCAATAAACTGACGGAGATTGGCCGTGGCATCGTCAAGCTCACTTTGTGCATTCAGCAAAGACGTATGAATCTCAGCCAATTGTTCACTGCGTCCTGCATGTGACTCTAAGCGGCGAATAATACTGGAAATTTCTTGATTAATATTTTGTTCAGCATCATCTAAGGCCGTAACGGCATAACTACAGTCCTGCATGATATTTTCATGATGCGACAAGCGGTCGAACTCTTGTTCAATCTCTTTATAGTCGATTTGTACCACATCTTCGAGTTCTTCTAATTGTAAACCCAAGGTATCCATACGCTGTTTACGCGTGGCTTGAGCATCCAATGCTGCTTGGTGCTGACGAATGTCTTTTTGCCATGTGCTATAGGCTTCACGCACAGCTTGCGCTTCTGGGTAGAAGTTATGATAGAGGTCTAACCAGCGTCTTGGATAAGGCGGCTCTAATAGCTGTTGTTGACTGTGTTGACTATACAGCTGTACCAGCAAACGCCCGATTTCTTTCAATTCAGCTAAGCTGCTCGGACGACCATTAATCCATGCTTTACTGCGGCCAGTGGCAAAAATAACCCGTCTTAAATGAATTTCGCCTGACTCATCATCTAACTCATGTGCCTTTAACCATAGGGCTTCAGGGCTATGCTCTTGATAGCTGAAAATAGCCGTGACATCAGCTTTGTCTGAACCGAAGCGGACATAGTTGGTGTCGGTACGTTCTCCCAGACAGGCGGACAGTGCATCTAGCAATAATGATTTGCCTGCACCTGTTTCCCCAGTCAGGACATTAAAACCTTGATCGATATCAAGTGCTAAGTGATCGGCTAAAGCAAAATTAATTAAAGTTAAATGTGTCAGCATAAACGCATCCGAGCTGCGAAAAGTTTTAGTTTAAGATAGTGAAGTTTTATTCAGCCGACAAGACGGCAACGCTATTCGTTTTGTGCAAAGTCGGCTTATTTTAACGTGAATCTGAAAGTCGACCTAGCAGATTTTTTAAATCCGACTGTTATAGCAAACACAGCACAAATTTGTGGGTATGCGGTGTATACAGAAAGAGCACGACTCAGGGAACCGACGCACGGGCAAAAAACAAGCCAAAATGGGCTAGAAATTGAGGCAATTGTACGATGGTCGGACTTTAACAAAATATTGATTGAATGGAATAAAACATGGATTGATTAGTTAATCGCACATCTTTAAACTAGCACATCAATATGATTATAAATGCGCATTATCTGGAGTGTATGCATGTCAACTCAGTTCGATCATGTCTCTGTCATTAAAAAATCCAATGTTTATTTTGGCGGGTTATGCATTAGCCATACTGTACAGTTTGAAGATGGTACCAAAAAAACTTTAGGTGTCATTCTACCGACAGAGCAAGCATTGACGTTCGAAACACATGTGCCAGAGCGTATGGAAATTATTTCAGGCGAATGTCGTGTGCAGATTGCAGACAGCGAAGAGAGCGAATTGTTCCGCGCAGGTCAGTCTTTTTATGTGCCTGGCAATAGTCGTTTTAAAATTGAAACTGACGACGTATTGGACTACGTGTGCCATCTAGAAGGTTAAGCTTTCAACTGACACTCGCCAAGTAATTTCAAGCGAAATCGGTTAAACTATCTGTTGCACAGCAATCCTGTAAAGTCAGCTTTACAGGATTTTTATTTTTGGCACATCGTGTCGATGGTCATTTATCTTTTAGAGGTCCTACATGGCTAAACCTGAATATTTCTATGGCGTTCATTCGGTGGAGTCATTGTTGGAACTTGAACCTGAACGTGTACTGACACTTTTTACCTTAAAAGGGCGTGATGACCAGCGTTTAAAGCGTGTGCTTGAGTTGGCTGAACCGTTTGGTATTAGCGTACAACAAACCGGTCGTGATCGATTAGAAAAAATGGCGGGCTTGCCATTTCACCAAGGGGTTGTGGCTGCGGTCCGTCCTAATCCAGTTTTCAATGAAAAAGATTTAGAAGCCTTACTGAAACAATCGCCAAATTGTTTATTGCTGGGTTTAGACCAAGTCACCGATCCGCATAACCTCGGCGCATGTATCCGTACCGCGGCTGCAATGGGCGTTGAGGCCGTGATTGTGCCTCGTGATCGTTCTGCAAGTTTGACCCCGACCGCGCGCAAAGTTGCGGCAGGTGGTGCTGAAAAAGTCAAATTTATCCAAGTGACCAATTTGGCTCGGACTTTAGCGCAAATTAAAGATGAGTTTAATGTGCGTGTGGTCGGTACCATGTTGGATGAAAAAGCCTTGCCGCTACAACAGTTCGATTTTACTGGAACGGCTGTATGTGTGGTGATGGGTGCTGAAGATACTGGTCTGCGTCCAATTACCCAGTCTCAATGCGATCAAACGGTTTATATTCCGATGGCGGGCAATCTACAAAGTTTGAATGTCAGTGTAGCAACGGGTATGGCTTTGTATGAAGCATGCCGTCAACGTAATGTCTAAGTTTTTTAATTTCTGATTCAATGTAAGCCCAATGATGACCTCTCAAAAACAAGGCTATGTCTTTATTGCCATCACCATGTGTATTTGGGGGGGATTTACCTTAACAGCTCGGCTCAGTGCCAATTGGGGCATTGGTGCGTGGGATATTACCGCCTTACGCTTTCTGTTGGCGTTTTGCATCTTAATGCCAATCTTGATCTATAAAAAAGATACCGCCTTTTTGTGGAAGAAAGAGCCTTTTATTTTGGCGATGATTGGAGGGGTGTGTTACTGCATCACCGCTTATAGTGCTTTTCATTATGTGCCTGCGGCGCATGCTGCGATCTTTCTCAATGGCTGCATTCCACTTTGTACAGCTGTCGCGGGTTATCTTTTATTTCGACAACCATTTGACCGGCATACTTGGCTTAGCCTCAGTATTATGTTGCTCGCACTGACGGCCATGAGTGGGTTGATGTATCAAGAAACAGGTGTTGCTTTTAGTTTAGGTGATGGCTTGTTTTTCCTCAGTGCTGTGCTGTGGGGAACATTTACCGTTTTATTGAGACAATGGAGACTGTCGGCATGGCACTCCATGGCAGGTGTTGCGATTTGGGCTGCGATTATTTTTGTGCCGATTTATGTTTTATTCCTCCCCAAAACCCTAGCGCATGTGCAACCTGTGCAATTGATTGCTCAGGTGGTATTTCATGGTGTGTTTGTGGTCATCGTGGCGACCCTCACTTATGTGGAAGCCATTAAGCGTTTGGGGGCATTTAAAACAGGCAGTATTGTGACTTTGGCACCTTTTATTGCTGCGATTATTGCGGTTCCTTTGCTCAATGAGCCTTTGAGTGTTGCGATTTTATGTGGTCTTGTAGGAATGGGGATCGGGGCCTTGCAGCCATGGCGTTGGATACGGCAGGACAGTTTGAAAGCCCAACTCGCACAACAAAAAAAGCAGTCATAATCGACTGCTTTTTTTAGACTTCTGAATGGGCCAAATACTTTAAATGCAACGGTCTGAGCTGTGCGTATAAGTGTTCCAAGTGTCCATCATTTACCACAATATCATCAGCTAACGCTTGTTTTTGTTCACGGGACATTTGCGTTTCAATGATGGTTTGAATTTGCTCAATGGTTTGATGGTCGCGCTGCGAAGCACGGAGAATTTGGATATCAGTTGAAGCATCGATCAGAAGCGTATGCTGCGTCAGCTCATGCTGATTGGTTTCAAAAAGTAGCGGTGAAACCAAAATCGCATAAGGGCTGGTCGCAGCTTGTAATTGTTGCATGATGGACTGACGAATTGCAGGGTGGGTGATCTTTTCCAATTGCTTACGGGCAGACGGGTCCTGAAAAATGTGTTCACGTAAAGCGCGTCGATTCAGTTCGCCATTGTCCATTAAGGCCCACTCGCCGAAGCTGCTTCGAATTTGCTGAAGTGCAGGCTGACCTATAGCAACAATTTCTCGAGCAACGACATCGGCATCGACCACTTGTATGCCTTGTTGTTCAAACCAGTGGCTTGCGGCAGATTTTCCACTGCCAATCCCGCCTGTCAGACCTAAAATAAATGACATATTATTTTAATTGCTTAAATATATTTTCATAATTTGCTCACCCCACAAAAAGGCAATCCATCCTGCGATGGCAATATATGGGCCAAAAGCAAAAGGCTGATTTTCTTTACGCACTTTGAGCAGGATGATACCGATAATGGCGCCTACGAAAGAAGAAAGTAGCACAATCAGTGGCAGCAGCAAAGGACCCATCCATGCGCCTAAAGCAGCAAGTAACTTAAAGTCACCATAACCCATACCTTCCTTGCCTGTGATGAGCTTAAACAGATAGTAGACAATCCATAAGCATAAGAAACCAATGATGTAACCCCAAATGGCCACTGTCGGTGTGGTGTAAATCGCATAACTATTGACCCCTAAACCCAGAGCTGCAAGGGTGAGGGTATAGCGATCAGGTAAAAGTTGAGTGTCAAAATCAATAAAAGTTAAGGCGATTAAAATGTAAGTGAGTACGAGACCGAACAGCATTTGGATTGTTGGGCCAAATACTGCAACCACGACCAAAGCACAAATGGCGGTCAGGAGTTCAATCGCAGGGTAGCGAATGCTGATCGGGTTATGGCAAGTGCCACACTTTCCTCGTAGCAGGAACCAACTCATCACAGGGATATTTTGATACCAGTGTATGGCACTTTTACATTTTGGACAGGTTGAGGCAGGCTTACTCAATGTGAGCTTCGTTTCATCAATAATTGGCTGCTCAGGATGAAGCAGAAGTTGGCAATCGGTACGCCATTCTTGTTCCATCATTTTTGGAGTGCGATAGATCACCACATTCAGAAAACTACCGATGCACAAACTAAAAACTCCAACGGCGAAATACAGCGCCATTGGAGTATTGATCAGATAGGAAATTATTTCTTGCATTAAACCACAGAACCCATTTGGAAGATTGGTAGATACATGGCAATCACTAGGCCACCCACAAGTACACCTAAGACCGCCATGATGAGAGGCTCCATCATTGCAGTTAAGCCATCCACCGCATTATCGACTTCGTTTTCATAGTGAGTGGCAACTTTATCCAGCATGGCATCGAGCGCACCAGATTCTTCACCAATCGCTACCATTTGTACTGCCATTGATGGGAATTTATTGGTGGCACGCATCGCGAATTGAAGTTGTTGCCCTGTTGCGACATCTTCACGGATCTTCATCACAGCTTCTTCATAGACTACGTTATTGGTTGCACCCGCGGTAGATTCGAGGGCATCAATTAAGGGTACACCCGCAGCAAAGGTGGTAGACAGGGTGCGGCTATAGCGCGCGATAATTGCTTTATAGACTAAATCACCAAAAATCGGGGCTTTCAGTGCAGCTTTATCCAACATGTCACGAAACTTTTTACTACGCTTTTTGGTTTCGAGTAAAGCGGTAATCACAACACCAACGACAATAATCAAAATGAACCAGTATTTCTGCATCCATTCAGACATATTTACCACCATTTTAGTGAATGCAGGTAAATCCGCACCAAAGGAGCTGAATAAATCTTGGAACACAGGGACAACTTTGACCATCAAAATAATGGTCACGATCACCGCAACCACAACCACGGTTGCTGGGTACTTCATGGCTTTTTTAATTTTTTGCTTTAACAATTCACTTTTTTCTTTATAGACCGCGACACGGTCCAGCATGGTCTCAAGCGCACCTGATTGTTCGCCTGATTCAACTAATGAACAGAATAAGTTGTCGAAATATTGCGGATATTTTTTGAGTGCTCCCGCAAAGGTATTACCGCCTTCAACTTCACCTTTAATGCCGAGGACAACTTCACGCATAGATGGGTTTTCTAGGCCTTCAGCCACAATTTCAAAACCTTGAACCAGTGGTACACCCGCTTTCATCATGGTTGCGAGCTGTCGGGTGAAAATCGTGATGTCCAGTGTCGTCACTTTTTTCTTCATTATTCCTTCAAGAATATTCTTTTTCTTTTCTCGAATACTCTTGATAGTAATCCCTTGTTTGCGCAAAGTAACTTTGGCGAGGGCGAGATTACGTGCAGGCAATTCCCCTTTAATTTTTGCCCCTTTGCGATCAATCCCTTCATAATTGAAGGTTGGCATCATCTGTGCTTTTTTGACAGCCATGCATTTATCCTTATTCTTTCAATATTTCAACTATTCACTGGTTACACGATTCATTTCTTGTAAGGAAGTGACCCCCTGCATAACCTTGAGTAAACCTGAGCGACGTAAATTGTTAAATCCTAATTTTGCAGATGCTTCCGCAATCTGCAAGGCATTGCCATCTTCCATAATAATTTTTGAAATTTCTGGCGTGACTTTCATGACTTCATAAATACCAACACGTCCTTTATAGCCTTCACGGCACTCAGCACATCCCCCTGGTTGATAAATTTTGAAGTTTGGGTCTTTGATATCTGTTGAAGTGAAACCCATTTCGAGCAAACTTTGTTCGGGAATGTCGGCAGCGACTTTGCATTGGCTACATAAACGGCGTGCCAAACGTTGCGCAATCACCAAATTGACCGATGTTGCAATGTTAAAAGACTGAACCCCCATATTACGGAGGCGTGTCAGGGTTTCAGGTGCGCTATTGGTGTGGAGAGTCGACATGACCATGTGACCTGTCTGTGCGGCTTTAATTGCAATTTCAGCCGTTTCTAGGTCACGGATCTCACCCACCATCACAATATCTGGATCTTGACGTAAGAAGGACTTTAGTGCTGCAGAAAAGGTCAGTCCAACTTTATTGTTCACGTTGACTTGATTAACCCCTTCTAAGTTAATCTCAACGGGATCTTCCGCAGTTGAGATATTGGTGTCTTCTTTATTTAGAATATTCAAACCTGTATACAGCGACACCGTTTTCCCTGAACCCGTCGGGCCAGTAATTAGCAGCATACCTTGTGGTTTGTCTAAAGCCTGCATAAACAGCTCTTTTTGCTCTGGTTCATAACCTAAAGCATCAATCCCCAGCATAGCACTAGATGGGTCGAGAATACGCAAAACCAGTTTTTCACCAAATAAGGTTGGAAGTGAGTTGACACGAAAGTCAATGGCTTTACTTTTCGATAGCTTTAATTTAATCCGGCCATCTTGCGGGACGCGCTTTTCAGAAATGTCCATTTGTGACATGACTTTCAAACGAGAGGCAAGACGAGTTGCCAGTTGAAGTGGTGGACTGGCAATATGACGCAGAACACCATCTACACGATAACGAACACGATACGATTTTTCATAAGGTTCAAAGTGTAAGTCTGAGGCGCCCATACGAATCGCATCGATCAGTAATTTATTGATGTATTTAACGATCGGTGCTTCATCCCCTTGAGGTGAGTCATCATCGTCATCATTTGAGTTTTGAGGGTCTTGTTCTAAGTCTAAATCTAGATCAATATCTTCATCTTCGAACTCAAAGTTATCTGCTTTAGTAAAGTGTTGCTCAATCAATTTCTCAAGCTGAGGATGTTCAACAATGATTGCTTCGACGTTCATTTTAGAATTGAAGCGAATCGCGTCCATCGCATCCATATTGGTTGGATTGCTGGTGGCGATATAAAGGATATTGCCACGACGGTAAATCGGCAACACACGATGCTTGGTGATGAGTTTGTCTTCGACCAGATCCCGTAGAACTTGTGCAGAATCATAGACACTTAAGTCAAAAACGGGCTCGCCAAACTCTAAAGAAATCGTTTCAGCGATCATTTGTGGGGAGAGTTTATGATTTTCAATCAGATAAGGAACGATGTCTTGCTGAGCTTTTTTTGCAGAGAGCATTGCCTGCTGCATATTTTCAGCAGTCATGCGTCCGTCTTCGACTAAGCGTCGAATGAAGCCTGTGAACTTAGGCAAACCATTTGATACTGACATTCCCCAGATCCTTAACTTCTCAATTGTTTATAATTGGTATCGTAAAATTATACTTTTGTTGCACAAAAATACCATATCTGAAAGTGTTGTCACTACCTTAATATCGCTTAAAAGCATGAACTGGTCGTGATAGCAGGCGATTTTTTTACAAAAAGATGTCTTTATTTTCATTCGTATTATTTTGATTGCCGAAGAAATTCTAGAAGAAAACTATCTTTGAAAAATAAATACCGTGTAGAATGAGGCCGTTTTAATGAACTGTTTTGAATAGGGTGCTGTATGTCGGGTTCGACGATTAAGCCATGGGTTGTCGGCAATTGGAAGATGAACCCAATGCAGGCAGATGCCAAGCAATTGCTTCAAGAATTTAAACAGCTCTTGCAAGAGAATGAAATAGCAGAAGAAAAATGTAATATTGGGCTTGCGCCTGTGACGCTGGCTTTGACGTCAACGCAGGCTGAATTGGCGAATGCTACACGTTCAGTTTTTACTGTAGCGCAAGACGTATCGCGTTTTGGCAACATGGGTGCATATACCGGTGAAGTGAGCGCAGAGCTGCTTAAAGATAGTCAAATCGAATATGTTTTAATTGGTCACTCAGAACGTCGTGAATATTTTGCTGAAAGTGCAGCAATTTTAAATGCGAAAGCCCAAAATGCCTTAAATGCAGGTTTAAAAGTCATTTACTGTGTCGGTGAAAGCTTAGAACAGCGTGAATCGGGTCAGGCAGAAGTAGTGGTTTTACAACAAATTTGCGATTTAGCCAGTGTGGTAACGGCAGAGCAGTGGCCTCATATTGTGATTGCCTACGAGCCGATTTGGGCCATTGGTACAGGAAAAACTGCTTCACCAGAAGACGCGCAAACCATGCATGCTAAAATCCGTGAAGGCCTCACGCAAATTACCAGTCATGGCGCGAACATGGCCATTTTATATGGTGGTAGTGTAAAAGCTGAAAATGCAGTAGAGTTAGCGGCCTGTCCAGATATCAATGGTGCACTCGTCGGTGGGGCATCTTTAAATGCAACGTCGTTTTATAAAATTGTCGAAGCATTTGCAAATACAAAATAATTAGGAGTTCAGCATGCAAACTTTTGTGCTGGTAGTACATATTATCTTAGCTGTGTTGATGATCGTGCTGATTTTGGTTCAGCATGGTAAAGGTGCAGATGCTGGTGCTTCTTTTGGTGGTGGCGGTGCTGCAACTGTATTTGGTGCATCAGGTTCAGGTAATTTCTTGACCCGATTGACTGCGGTTTTGACGGCCTTGTTTTTTATCACCAGTTTGTCACTTGCTGTGTTTGCCAAAAAGCAAACCACAGATGCCTATAGCTTAAAGTCAGTGCAAACGACAAGTTCTGCACCTGCACAATCGAATGAAACTTCGCCAGCTGCACCTAAAACAAGCGAATAATTGGAATTAGTCCTTTCTTTTTTGTGACGATGCTACTAGAATGCGTCACAGCTGCGGTGGTGGTGGAATTGGTAGACACGCTACCTTGAGGTGGTAGTGCTTTCGGGCGTGGGGGTTCAAGTCCCCCCTTCCGCACCAACTTATGAATCCAGAAGATTAAGTTGGTGTATGCAGCAAATTCTGTTGATGCGGGATGGAGCAGTCTGGTAGCTCGTCGGGCTCATAACCCGAAGGTCGTTGGTTCAAATCCAGCTCCCGCTACCAATCAATCTTATTTTAGAAGCAAACTAAAGTGAGTAACTTAAGAGATTAAGTTAAGAATATTTTTGCATTTTGTTGCGGGATGGAGCAGTCTGGTAGCTCGTCGGGCTCATAACCCGAAGGTCGTTGGTTCAAATCCAGCTCCCGCTACCAATCTTATTTTAGATGCAAACTAAAATAAGCAGTTTAAGTTATTAAGCTGAAAAAAATTGCATTTTGTTGCGGGATGGAGCAGTCTGGTAGCTCGTCGGGCTCATAACCCGAAGGTCGTTGGTTCAAATCCAGCTCCCGCTACCAATTTGATTTAGGTGCAACTAAATCAGAGCAAGTACGAAGTATTTAGATTGAAAAATAGTTCATATTTGTATATAATTTTTGCACGTTGATGCGGGATGGAGCAGTCTGGTAGCTCGTCGGGCTCATAACCCGAAGGTCGTTGGTTCAAATCCAGCTCCCGCTACCAAGTTTCTAAAAAGAGGCTCACAACAAGGTGGGCCTTTTTGCACAGTGGATATTAATTTTCTGTGCAATAATTGGGGCGATTACGCCCTTTTTTATTGGCTATCGTGTAGTGTCGATGTGAGCCGGATACGGTGAAAGTCAAAGTGTCATGTTCCACTACTACTATAGTTTGTATCGGCTTGTAGTGGTCTGTTTCGGCCATTGAATCGCACAAAAATGACGAGAGTAAATGAAGCTATCAAATAAAACTCAAGCACTCCAAGACTTAATTGCTCCTGCAGTGCAAGCCTGTGGTGTTGATCTTTGGGGAATTGAATTCCTTCCTCAAGGAAAACGTTCTTTATTGCGCATTTATATCGACAAAGCTGTCGACGAAAATGCAGAACCCATCATCAATGAAGATGGTGAAGAAGAGCAGGGCCGTGGCATCGGCGTACAAGACTGTGTACGCGTGACTCAGCAAGTCGGCGCAATGATGGATGTCCATGATCCAATTTCAGGTGAATATGCACTTGAAGTGTCATCTCCAGGTTGGGATCGTCCATTTTTCCAACTTGAACAATTACCTGCATATATTGGTCAACAGATCGCTTTCCGTTTGATCAGTGCGGTCGATAACCGTCGTAAATTCCAAGCTAAATTGGTTGCTGTGGATCTTGAAGCTGAAATGATTCAAGTCGAAGTGGAAAAGCAACAGGTGCTTGAAATCGATAGTAATAATATTGATAAAGCCAATTTGGTCTATCAAGATTAATTCATTTAATAAATAAGAATCTGAACGAATAGGTGGCTTATGGCACGTGAAATTCTTACCGTAGTTGAAACGGTTAGTAATGAAAAAGGTGTACCTCGTGAAGCGATTTTCGAAGCCTTAGAACAAGCGCTTGTTGCTGCGACTAAAAAGAAATTTTACGAAGGAACAAACTCTGAAGAAGCTCAGCTTCGTGTAGAGATTGATCGTAAAACGGGTGAATACAGCACTTTCCGTCAATGGGAAGTGGTTGCGGATGAAGATCATGAGATGCCAGCATGTCAAGATGCGATTTCAGATGTTGATCCTGCACAATGGTCGATTGGTGATATTCGTGAGCTTGAAGTGCCTTCAATTGACTTCGGTCGTATTGCGGCGCAAATTGCAAAACAAGTCATTGTTCAAAAGATTCGCGAAGCTGAACGTGCGCTGATTGCAGATGCCTACGAGTCTAAAGTGGGTGAGTTGATCTACGGTGAAGTGAAAAAGCAAACCAAAGATGGCTTTATCATTGACTTAGGTGACAATGCTGAAGCGTATCTTGCACGTGAAGAAATGATTGCAAAAGAAATTTTGCGTCCGAAGCAACGTGTAAATGCGATTTTGTTCAATGTGAATCGTGAAGGTCGTGGTGCTCAACTACAATTGTCACGTGCCAAGCCTGAAATGCTCATCGCTTTGATGAAGAAAGAAATTCCTGAAATTTCTGAAGAAATCATTGAGATTAAAGCGGCAGCGCGTCAACCTGGTGTTCGTGCTAAAATTGCTGTGAAAACCAATGATCATCGTATTGATCCAGTGGGTGCATGTATTGGTATGCGTGGTACACGTATCCAAGCAGTTCAGCAAGAATTGAACGGTGAGCGTATTGATGTTGTTGTATGGTCTGATGATCCTGCACAGTACATTGCAAGTGCTTTAGAGCCAGCAGATGTATCGGGTATTGTGATTGATGAAGAAGAACGTACAGCGGACATTATTTTCGCAACTAGCGATCAATTAGCGCGTGCGATTGGTTCACAAGGTCAAAACGTACGTTTAGCCTCTGAACTTACAGGCTACAAACTCAACATGATGCTTGAAGATGAGTATCATGCTCGTCAGCAAAATGAAGCACAACAATACTTAGACCTATTTGTATCGCGTCTAGATATTGAAGAAGATTTGGCAATGGCATTGGTTGAAATGGGCTTTACTTCTTTAGAAGAGATTGCTTATGTTCCAGCTGAAACATTTGACGAAATCGAGCTAGATGCTGAAGTTGTTGAATTACTTCAAAGTCGTGCCAAAGAAGTTGCATTGGCTGATGCATTACAGCAGCAAGAAAACATCCAAGATCCAAGCGCGGAACTCGTTGCAATGGAAGGGATGACGCAAGAGATTGCTTATGCACTTGCAGCACGTGGTGTCATCACAATTGATGACTTGGCTGACCAAGCGACTGACGATATTGCTGATATTGAAGGTCTAGGTACAGAGAAAGCGGGTCAACTTATTATGAAAGCGCGCGAATCATGGTTTAACTAGGAGATCTACATGACGGATAAGACGATACAAGAGTTAGCTCTCAGTGTGAACCGCCCTGTTGAGAAGCTCCTAGAGCAGGTTCGTGATGCTGGTTTACCACAGCGTAAATCGGACGATATAATCTCTACTGAACAACAAGATGCCCTCGTGCACCATTTGAAGAAAATTCATGGTCAAAACGATGGTCAGGCAGGAAAAATCACGTTGAAACGTAAAACGACCAGTACCGCTAAAGTAGCGAGTACTTCAGGTAAGGCAAAAACGATTAATGTAGAAGTTCGCAAGAAACATACATTTACCAAGCCAGATCCAGAACAAATTAAAGCGGAAGCTTTGGCAAAAGCGCAAGCTGAGCAACAAGCTCGTGCGAACGTTCAAGCTATGGTTGAACCTAAAGCTGAAACTCCAGCAGTAAATAAAGCAGCTGCAAACTTTGAAGCAATGCGTGCTGCTGCAAAGCAAGAAACGACGAAGCAAGAAGTTGCGAAAGCTGCGGTAGTTGTGAAGCGTAAATCAAACAATAAGCCTGTGGTTAAAGCACAAGTTAAAGTTGTTGAAACACCTGAACAGAAAAAAGCACGTGAAGCTCAAGCCGCTCAATTAAAAGCGACCGAAGAAGCAGCACGTCGTAAGGCAGCTGAAGAAGCGCAGCAACGTACACTTGAACAAATGCGTCAAATGGCATCTAAGTATTCTAACGAAGATGCAACTGCGACCATTCGTGTTGTGGATGATTCTCCACTTGCTGCGGGTCTAGT
The DNA here is from genome assembly GCF_002018895.1 of Acinetobacter sp. MF4640. Classification (NCBI taxonomy): domain Bacteria; kingdom Pseudomonadati; phylum Pseudomonadota; class Gammaproteobacteria; order Moraxellales; family Moraxellaceae; genus Acinetobacter; species Acinetobacter sp. MF4640. The sequence continues at coordinate 21,689 of NZ_MVOM01000004.1, forward strand.
TGGCCAAGCATATGAAGATTCATTTGCGAAAGAAGACCGTGACATCAAACGTGGTACCAATACACCAAGTACACGTGCACCGAAAAAAGGTGGTCGTCGTGGTCAGGAAGAGCAAAGTTTCAGCAAGCAACCTAAACGTGGTCTGAAAACAAGTCAGGCTGGTAAACATGGTTTTGAAAAACCAGTTAAGAAACAAGTTTATGATGTTGAAATTGGCGAAACTATTGTTGTTGCAGATCTTGCAGCAAAAATGGCGATTAAAGTACGTGAAGTAATTAAATCACTCATGAAAATGGGTGAGCTGGTTACTCAGAACCAAGCGATTGAGCAAGAAATTGCTGCATTGATCGTAGAAGAAATGGGTCATAACCCTGTTCTTGTATCGGATACGCAAGCTGAAGATAACTTACTTGAAGCAGCTGAAGGCGCGCGTGGTGCTCAATCTACACGTGCACCAGTGGTGACCATCATGGGGCACGTTGACCATGGTAAAACATCGCTTCTTGATCGTATTCGTCGTGCGAAAGTTGCAGCTGGTGAAGCGGGTGGTATCACACAGCATATCGGTGCGTACCACGTTACAACTAACAAAGGTATGATCACTTTCCTTGATACCCCTGGACATGCTGCATTTACTGCAATGCGTTCACGTGGTGCGAAAGCGACTGATATCGTGGTTCTTGTTGTAGCAGCAGATGATGGTGTTATGCCACAAACTGCGGAAGCAATTGATCATGCACGTGCAGCTGGTACACCAATTATTGTTGCAATCAACAAAATGGATAAAGAATCGGCTGATCCAGATCGCGTATTGAACGAATTGACAGTAAAAGAAATCGTGCCAGAACAATGGGGCGGTGATGTACCTGTTGCAATGGTTTCAGCACATTCTGGTCAAGGTATCGATGAGCTTCTAGATTTGATTTCAATCCAAGCTGAATTGCTTGAATTGAAAGCATCTGAAGAGGGTGCTGCACAAGGTGTCGTGATTGAAGCACGTGTAGACAACAGCCGTGGTGCGGTAACGTCTATCCTTGTTCAAAACGGTACATTGAAAGTAGGTGACCTGGTTCTTGCGGGTGCATCTTACGGTCGCGTTCGTGCAATGACAGATGAAAACGGTAAACGTATTCAATCTGCAGGTCCTTCGATTCCAGTTGAAATTTTAGGTCTACCTGAAGCGCCAATGGCGGGTGATGAAGTTCTTGTTGTAAGCGATGAGAAGAAAGCACGTGAAGTTGCTGATGCGCGTATGGATCGTGAACGTCAAAAACGTCTTGAGCGTCAAAGTGCAATGCGTCTTGAAAATATCATGGCGTCTATGGGCAAGAAAGATGTGCCTATCGTCAATGTGGTATTGAAAACTGATGTACGTGGTACATTGGAAGCATTACATGTTGCTCTTGCTGACCTTGCAACAGACGAAGTTAAAGTTCGTATCATTGGCTCAGGTGTTGGTGCGATCACTGAATCTGACGTGACACTAGCTGAATCTTCTGAAGCAGTTCTTCTTGGCTTTAACGTACGTGCGGATAACGCAGCGCGTCAAAAAGCGGATGCTGACGGCATCGATATTCGTTACTACTCAATCATCTATCAATTGATTGATGATGTGAAAGCAGCGATGAGCGGTAAGCTTGCTCCAGAACACCGTGAAACAATTCTGGGTGTGGCTGAAGTACGTGAAGTGTTCCACTCAAGTAAGTTTGGTGCAGCAGCAGGCTGTATGGTACTTGAGGGTATGTTACATCGCAATAAACCAATTCGTATCCTTCGTGATGACGTGGTTGTGTTCCAAGGTGAGCTTGAGTCACTTCGTCGCTATAAAGAAGTGGTTGAAGAAGTTCGTGCAGGTATGGAATGTGGTCTTGCGGTTAAAGGTTATAAAGACATCAAAGAAAAAGACAAGATCGAAGTCTATGATGTTCAATTGATCAAACGGAGTCTTTAATGGCGGGTAGTCAACGTCTTAAGCGCATGGCGGATACAGTACAACGTGAGTTGTCTGAACTAATTCGCCAAGAGTTGAAAGATCCACGCTTAGGTGGTCTCGTGACCATCTCTGCGGTGAAGGTTAGTCCAGACTTAGGTTATGCTGAAGTATATGTGACTGTGATGGGCCGTGAGCTTGGCGATGAGCAAAGTGAAGCAGCCAATAAAGAAACGCTAGATGTGCTGAACAAAGCATCTGGTTTCTTGCGTCACGAACTCGGCCGTCGTATTAAGACACGTATTACACCGCGTTTGCGTTTCCATTACGATAAAACCAATGCATATGGTAACTATATGTTTGGCCTGATTGCTGAAGCAGTGAAGGATTTACCCGCTGACGAAGCAAACAAAGATGATGAATAATTCAGTCTAACTGAATCAAAAAGCCACCTTCGGGTGGCTTTTTTTATAATTGTATATAGATAAAAATAGATGGAGATTTTAAAAATGTTGTATCTGAGCGAGCCTCAATTATTAGAGATCCGGAGTCTGGATCCGTTGAGAGAATCTAAATTTAAGTATAATTCTACTCGATGGCTGAGTTTGGATCAGAACTTGAAAAGTATTACAAAGGACTATTGTGATGATGATATTTCAAGAGAACAGGTCATTAAATGTTTTAGGGATTATTTTGATTGCAAAGTTAGTGTGGAGTTACCTTTTGTACTGACGATGATTTGGGGTTTTGCTGATATTGGTTATGGTACATTTAGGACGAATAAATATTATACTTCAGAGAATATGGAGCTCATGGAGTTGGCGTTCACGCATGTAAAAAGGAAGAATATTCAACAAGCCTATAGAACATTGAAGTTAATTAATGGTTTGAATATTAGCTATATTTCTAAATTGCTCTATTTTTCAACTCGTGCTTTGGACCATTCGGACTATTGTTTAATTTTTGATATTCGAGTGGCTAGAGCCTTAATTAGACTGACTTGTCCGGCAACACTAGTGAATTTAATTGAGGTGACACCATCCAATAAGTTTGAACACTATAATCAGTACAATATACAGATGCATCAATTAGCGCAACAACACCATATCAGTGCCGAAGCGCTAGAAATGTATTTATTTTTATATCCTTAAGGATACAAACGTTTAAAGACGATGTTCAGTGTCTTCATGCTTATTGCTAAAAGCTCTGCGACGAGTACGTTGCCAAGGTAGTGGACGGTTGAGTGCTTCTGGAACGTCACCACTTAGCGAGCGTAAGCGCAAATGTAGCGCCGCTTGCGCCATCAAATTCGCCGATACGGGTGCGGTTAAGAAGGCAAACAGTGTTAATAACAGCTCAGCAAAACCAAAGCGTCCTTGGAATGCAGAATAGATCATTCCGGCGATCAAGAAGCTCCCTAAGCCTAAGGTGCTGGACTTGGTTGGGGCATGCAGGCGCATGAATAAATCGGGCAGACGCACCATTCCAATTCCTCCGACCAGCATGAAGAAAGTACCGATCATGAGAAAAATGGAGACTAAAATTTCCATCGTAAGTTGCATCGATCTTGCTCCTAGTCAATCACATGACCTGAGGTGAAGTAGCGTGCTAAAGCGGCTGTAGAGACAAAGCCGAGCATCGCAACCAAAAGAGCACCTTCAAATAATGAAGTGCTGGCCCAGTAAATGCCTAATATAATAATGAGGCAGATTGCATTTAAAAAGAGTGTATCGAGTGCTAAGAGTCGGTCTACAATCGATGGGCCGATGATTAAGCGAATTAAGCACAGCAACATTGAAATGGTGACAGCGATTAAACAAATCCCGAGGGCATAAGGCAAAATGGTCATGCTTTGTCTCCTGCTTCGACACCAAAAATTTGCATCAACGGTTTTTCATAACGCGCTTTGATATTTTCAATCTCGGCATTTTCATCATCGGTGCTGAGGGCGTGAACTAAAATGTCCCCACGATCTTGATCGATGCCTGCTGAAACAGTGCCTGGTGTGGTGGTAATAATCATCGCCAGTAAGGTGTTTACTTCCTCATGTTGTGTTTCCAGCGGAACGCGAAACCATTTGGGTTGTAGACGATCAATTGGGCCGAGGACCAATTTAGCCACTTGAATATTCGACACTACAATGTCGTATAACACCACAAAAAATAGTTTCAGCGCCGCTTTCCATTCAATATTTGGAGTGTAAGTAATGAATGGTCTGATCAGACGCGGGATAAAAATGGCCAGTAAAAATGCCATCACTAAGCTGGCTGTATCGACACTATGTGCCAACATCACCCAGCTCAGCGCAACAATCACCGAGACAAAAGGGTGGGGTAACCAACGTTCCAAAAACGACGTTTTTTTCATGTTTAAGGCTCCACCATCGGTTGTAGGCTTTCAGCATCGGGATTCACTTCAGCCTGCTGTTGCTGTTGCATTTGGCGTTTTTTGTATTCGGAAATATGTTCGCCTTCCAGTGTTTCTTCTGAAATTAAATATGGAATCAAATGTGCATTCGGATCTACTCGCTCGCCACCATATTTGGTTTCAGGTAAATTTTCACTGTCGAAAGGTTGTACGCTAATGGTTTGTCCATGCTCATCAGTTTTGAGCAAAGTCTGTTCATAGAGCGCATTATTTTGGATTTGCTCAGCCGTTTGGTAAGTGTACTTTTGAATCGGACCTGCAAACACCATATAAGCCATTAAACCTACCAACAAGAGATAAATGGTTTTGTCATTGCGCTTCGGTGCTTGTTCAGGCAAAGCTTGGTAAGCGGCATAAGCTGCTTCATCAGGATTATCTTCAGGTTTGGTTGCGCGCCAAAAAATCACGAAACCCACACGTGTAAACGCGATTATACTCAATAAACTCACCACTAAAATTGTCACAATAATCAGCAATTGATACGGTGAGTGTGCGGTGGCTTGGAGAATAAATACTTTGCCTAAGAAACCACTAAAGGGTGGTAAACCTGCCATCATCAAGGCAATGGTGAAATAGGTTAACGCCACTACCTTATGCTGTTTCATTTGCGGTGCAATTTTAAAATGGTCTTTAAACTCACCACGTTGAGAGGTAATCCAACCACTTAAAATGTAGAAGGCTGCCGCAATAATGGTACTGTGCACCAAATAATACAGGGCCGCTGCCCATGCCAAGGTATTGAACAGGGAAATGGCGATTAAAATCGTGCCGACAGAAGACAAAATCATAAAGCCAATGAATCGACGTAAGCGTTCCGCACCCATCGCGCCAATCACACCATAGACTGAGGTAATTAAGCCAATCGGCAATAGAATGTATTGCAGGATTTCACGGCTAATTGCATCGTCAAATACGGTGCCATTAACACGTAAAATGGCATAAATACCGACTTTGGTCATGATGGTGAACAGAGCCGCTACAGGAGTGGTTGCGACCGCATAGGTTTTTGGTAGCCAAAAACCGACAGGTAGCATGGCTGCTTTAATGCCAAAGACTGTAAACAACAACAGCCCACCAGCAACCGCGATACGATGTTGATCGCCTTCTAATAGAGGCATCAGACGTGCAACATCCGCCATATTGAGGCTACCGACGCTACCATAAATCATGCCAAGGCCAATCAGAAACAGGGCTGATGCCAACAAGTTAATGGTGACATAGTGAATGCCGAGTTGAAAACGCGCTTTGCCTTGACCATGCAGTAACAGGACATAGGAGGCCATCAACAAAATTTCAAAGAATACAAACAAGTTAAATAAGTCGCCTGTTAGGAAGGCACCGGTTAAACCCATCAGTAGGAAATGGCACATGGCATGGAAATAACGGCCACGTTCATCCCATTCCTTGCTGGCAAACCACATTACTGGAACAGCTAAGCCGTAGGTTAAAACCAGCATCAGCGCAGACAGTTGATCGAGGACCAAAACAATGCCAAATGGCGCTGCCCATTCACTCAGGTTATAAACACTGATTTGCCCTGAACTGGCAAAGATCAGATAGTTGACCGCTGTAAATAAGCCCAACAGGCCAGAGGTATAACTGATGCCTCTACGCCAAGGTTGTCGCCAGTCTTGTGCTAAAGAACCTGATCCCGGATTACCCAGTAATACCAAAATAAAGGCAGTAATGGCAGGAATTAAAATACTAAAAATTGGGGTGTGTTCGGTCCAAAATTGGATGAAGTCATTCATTATGGCTCATCCTCACGTGGGTCAATTTGAGGTATTTCTTCTTTAGAGTCAACGTGGTCGGTTCCTGTTTCATAACGACTGCGTAAAGCCAGTTGTACAATAAACGCCGTGGTAGCAAAGCCAATCACAATCGCGGTTAACACCAAGGCTTGTGGCAAAGGGTCAGTGGCTTTGCTGGCTTCCGTGAGTACCGCGGGTGCATTAAGTTGAAGTCGCCCCATGGCAAATAAAAATAAATTGACGGCATAACCAATCATGGCCAAGCCAAGTACCACAGGGAAGGTACGGGCACGCAAAATCAGATAGATGCCTGTGGCAGTCAACAGACCAATAGCGGAGGCAAGTAACAGTTCTAAACTAATCATATTAATCCCCCTTTGGTACTGGACCAGACATACTAGAGTGACGTGAGTCCCCAAGTACTGAAATAAGTAGCATGGTTGCACCTACGACCGTGATATAAACCCCGACATCGAACAGTGCAGCTGTCGCTAGGTGCATTTCGCCTAAGATCGGTGGCGACACATAAAAGTGTGCACTGGTGAGGAAGGGGCGTCCCCAGAACCATGCGCCTAAGCCTGTTAATCCTGCAATGACCAGACCTGTTCCAATCCAGATTTCATACAAACGACCAGACTTGGCTTTGAGCAGCTGTTCTGCATGATCTTGACCGAGTGCCATGTACTGAATAATCAAGGCCAAAGCGGTAATCAAACCCGCGATAAACCCGCCCCCAGGCAGATTATGTCCACGTAAGAAGATATACAGGCTAACCACCAAGGCAATCGGTAATATCCAAGATGCAGTGATACGAAGCATCAACGGCGATGGATTAAAACGGTAACTAAGACCTTTGGTCATGGTGGTGCCGTGGGTACGCATACCATCCATTAAGCACAGTGCGCCAATGCCTGCAATGCCGAGGACTGTAATTTCACCGAAGGTATCGAAACCACGGAAATCGACCAAAATCACGTTGACCACGTTGGTACCGCCGCCTAATGGAATCGACTGCTGCATGAAGAACCATGAAATGGAGTTGTGATCACGGGTCAAGATGAGCCATGTGATCCATGCAATGCCGAGCCCGCCGCCAATCGCAATCAGGGCATCTCGCCAACGGCGTGAGACACTCGACTCATAGGGAGTGAGCTGAGGTAAGAGCGATAAACTCATCAATAACAGTACGGTGGTGACCACATCGACGGTGATTTGTGTCAAGGCCAAATCAGGTGCAGAGAAGCAGATAAAGACCATAGTCACGACTAAACCAATCGCGCCACTGATCAATACCGCTTTAATTCGTTCGTGATGGAACCACAACATCATCCAGCACGAAGAGAATAACAGTAGCCATAGTACGACTGCTAAAGCAGGGGCATGGGTGAGTTCACGGGTACCTGTGGTCAGCCCTTGTCCTAAAAATGGAAGTGAGACTATGGCAATACTGAAGATCACAATCCAAAGAATATAGCTTTGTAATTTACCGTTTTCAGTCAATCGTTTAAATTTGCGCGAGTTGAGCAGGAGTGACTTAAGGAATAAGTCAAAGGCAACTCGACCTTGTAGACGACCTAGGTATGGATCGAGATCAATTTCTCGAATTTTGCCACCCTTCGCGAGACTGAAATAGAAAATCAGACCGCCAATCGATGCAATCACGCTCATCAATAATGGCATGTTAAAACCATGCCATAGGGCAAGATGTGCGCCTTCAAAGTCCATCACTTGGGTGCTGGCGCGTGCTGTACTGTTGACGATGTTTTCAACCAATAGGGCAGGAAATAAGCCGACTAAAATACACAAAATCGCCAGTAAAGTGGCCGGTGCACGCATGCCAAACGGCGGTTCATGCGCATCTTTGTTGGGAACTTGCTTGCCTACTGGGCCATCGAAGAAAACCCCATGCACCAAACGCACAGAGTAAGCCACTGCAAAAATCCCCGCCAGTGTCGCGACAATTGCCGAGCAGATGAGCACAGGGCCAGATAGATTGCTAAGCAGCTCAGTAAAGAACATTTCCTTAGATAAGAAACCGTTGGTCAAGGGCACGCCGGCCATCGACGCTGCAGTGACCATCGTCAAAGTGGCCGTATAAGGTAGCAGTTGCCATAAGCCACTAAGCTTACGTAAATCACGTGTGCCTGACTCATGATCGATAATACCTGCGATCATGAACAGCGCTGCTTTAAAGGTGGCATGGTTAATAATATGGAAAATAGCCGCAGCCACAGCCAATGGTGATCCGATCCCCAAGAGACACATGATCAAGCCGAGATGACTGATGGTTGAATAGGCCAATAAACCTTTCAGGTCTTCTTTAAAGATGGCAAAAAATGCAGCCATACACAGAGTAAACAGGCCAATAAAGGTGACCAAATTATGGAACAGTGCTGCACCTGCAAAAATTGGTAACAGTCGTGCCACCAAGAAAATACCCGCTTTTACCATGGTTGCTGAGTGTAAATAAGCAGACACGGGGGTTGGGGCTGCCATCGCGTTGGGCAACCAAAAATGGAATGGAAATTGTGCACTTTTGGTAAAAGCACCGAGTAAAATCAGCAGCAACGTAGGAACAAATAAAGCATGACTTTGAATTTGTGCTGTCATCGTCAAGATTTGATCAATCTCGTAGGTACCTGTGATTTGGCCGAGTAAGATGAAACCACCTAGCATGGCTAATCCGCCCATACCCGTAATGGTCAATGCCATTCGTGAGCCACGTTGCGCCGCGTCGTAATTGCTCCAATAACCGACCAACAGAAAAGAGGAGATACTGGTCAACTCCCAAAAAACGAGGAGTAAAATTAAATTATTGGAGAGTGAAATCCCGAGCATGGCTGCCATGAACAACATGAGCAGTAGATAGAGTTTGTTGAGAGAATTTTTTGGGCCTAAATAAAAATAGGCATAAATATAAATGAGCGTTCCGATGCCACTAATCAGTAAGGCAAAGAGTAGGCCTAATGCATCTAGACGGAAGCTGAAGTCAATTCCAAGCTGCGGCAACCATGACCACGACTGCGTAATGACAGCGCCATTAAACACCTCTCGTGCTTGGGTCAGTAATAAGCCTAAACTTGTCATACTGACCCCAACAGCTGCGAAGGCGGTTAGCCTGCGTGAGCTCTGCTTCAGTAATGAGACAAGGGTTGTGCCAAGTATTAACGGTAACAATATAATAATCGGTAGCACACTCGTTTCCATTGTCGTGAATAGGTCAAAACCTATTGGTGAATCTCATCTTTCAAGGATTACAGGACTGCAAAGAGCAGCCCAAGAGTCTCAATCTTGAAAGCCAATGTGAAATTTAAAAATAATGAAGTTGTGTTGCGCAACTCATGAAGCGTTATAGCAAAATCCGATTTCAGTTAGAAATTTGCAAGTAAAACCGATCATATAACATGACTAAAACAACATCAATCTTTTTTGCGCTGACGCAAAACATTATACGCGTGATGGTCGTTTCTTGGTGGATGACAGGCACTTTCTCAGTGCAAGAAATGTAAAAAAAGCGACCGTTGGTCGCCTGTTTTTGAGGGTTTAAATGGCTATGTTTATTAAGCAGGCTAAGTTAATGGATTTGCCGATGAAGCATCATCCTCAGCACTGAGTAAAGCAATCAAATGCTGTTGCTGTTCGGGAGAAAGCTGCTGTTGAATCTGTGTGAATAATTCAGCCACACTTAAATCTTGGGGTTCAGCCGCAATCGGTTCGATAGTTCCACTCGTTGCTTCGTGATTGGCAAGGTTTTGGTAAATTACATCGAACTGATGTTGCAGTGGTTCGAGTTGGATAGGACTTAATTGCTTATTTTCCAGTTTGAGGCATTGAAACTCGCTGGCTTGTTCCAGCAACTCACTTCGGTTGCCTGAGGTGATAATTTGTAGTCGAGGAAAAGCCTGATTTAAACGTTTTAAAATGACTTGCGCCATATTTTGATCCAATTGATGATCAATTGCATCAATCAACAGTACGCCGTCACCTTCTAAACAAGGGAACAGGCTTTCAGGGTTGAGTAGGCATAAACGTCGCACAATATCGCCAACGAGCGCCACCCAGTTGCGAATACTATTGGACAGCTGTTGATAGAGCATGCTGTTGCCATGGTAGCGCACCATCAGTTGTAACTTGGGATGATATTGTAGATAAAGATCTTCTATTTCGGGCAGAACGGTTGCTAACGCTTGCTTGAGCGCTTGTAGGCTGGGTGACTGGATGTGTGCTTGAGCCTGAGCCAGTTTATAGCTTAAGGGGATATCGGGTGGGATGCTGTTAGGCTGATGCAATATCGTTTGTAAAAACTGTGCAGTTTGCGCATTTTCAATATCGCTGATTTCACGAAACCACTCAAAGAAGCGCGCAAAGGTGGTATAGGGAATAGCTGAAATTTCATAGGCATGTGCATGTTGGAAAATCAGGGGATTGTTCTTGCTGAGAATATTCATCTCATTGACAAAACGTTCCGCAGGATAATATGCAATCAACGGCAAACCTTGCAGCGGATCTTGTAACGTTGCCTGCTGATATAGATTGACCAGTTGTTCGAGTTCCAATGTTTCCACTCGACTGATGCCAATGCCTTGTTGGTTTAAGGTTTTGTAGAGTTGCCATGTATAGGGTTCGGGCGCAGTGTCGGCTGCCGTAGGTTTGAGAGCATACAACTCAGCGGGCACAGCAACTTGAATATCAATTTTGGACTGTAGGCGGTTCAGCATAATGTCGTGATCTAACATCACCACACCTGCAGAGCGTAAATCTTTATAACGGGCCGCAAACCAAGTCAGAGCCTGATAGCTAAAACGTAAGATCGAGGTCTTGCCTGAGGCTTGATCGCCTAAAATTAAAGTGACGGGTTTATCGTGATAAGAAAAATCGACTTTAAGCTCAGCAAAATGCAGGATGTGTTTCAGGTGAATCGATTGAATTTTCATAGAACACCCGCAGCGGTTGTGACTATTTTACATTCGACTATCCAGCAACTTTACGTAATGAGCTTGGCATTTGTTTTTTCAGCTGTTGCATCAGGTCGTAAATGTGATGGATATTTAGACTTACTTTAGCACGTGTACAGGCCACGTAAAGCAGTCTTAACTCTTCATCACTAATTTTATGGTCTTTGTCGTTGACCTTAAACTGATAATCATCTTCGATGTGAACGCGGTTCCACTCTAAGCCTTTGGCTTTGTGTGCGGTGGAAATAATATAATCCGCTTGTTCAATCGGCGTAATCTTCGCGAGGGCTTTTTTGAGTGGATCGGTGCCATGATCATCCACCAATTTCACTAAAGGTTTGATGTCACTGCCGTCATTGGTTTCGCAGTATTCATGTACATCATGCCAAGAATTAAACCAGGCCAGTTCAGGCACATCGGTGACGCGCTTGCCTTGTTTGAGCATTGCGGCAGCATCGACAAAGCGGTTCAGTTTGACATGGTCGGCTTGTAGACTGACTTTGTCGCCATGAACTAATCCTGAGAGCAGCAATTCCATGGCGCGCGCATTGGTGCGACATAAAATCGCATCGCGCATTTTGGTATGAGGTTTGTTGACCACTTTGGAGTTGAGCAGAGGGTTGCCCATGAGCGGCACGGTTTCATTCAAGGCGCCTAAAATAGCATTGGCATGCAATGCAATCTCTTCACCAAAACGAAACGAGGTGGTAAGGCGTGACTCAGGCAAAGGCAGTTGTTGCATGGCATTGACTGCGCCGCGCCATGCATAAATTTGTTGGTGTGCATCTCCGACATAGATCACTTGTGTATTACGCTGCTTCAGTAAGATGCCCAACATCAGTGGGTCAGCATCTTGTGCCTCATCAAACAACACATAGTCACTTGGGATATTGGGTTCAGACAACGCCCACAGTTTTAAATAAATATCGTGACCAATCCCAGCCTGATGATTGGGATCGATGGACTCTAACCAACGTCGTTCAATGGCAGGGTAGAGGTGCTTTTGTAGTGAATCGATATCATCGGGATGCAACCAGCTCGGTGCTTGTAAATGTCGCGGTGCTGGGTACTGAGAACTGGTTGAACAGAAGTGACTCACAGCATTGGCCACAAGGCTGGCCAAGCGTGATGGCATCAACACATATTTTTCATAACGTCCGCCCATCATCCGTCTTAGGGTGATGGGTTCAAGGCGGTATTCTTTGGCAATAAAACTCGGACTTAAACGAGGCAGACGAAGTTTGTCCGTCACTCCACGTGGAACACTGCGAAAAGCAAGCGAGTGAAAGGTTCGGCAGTCGACATTGCCATGAAACTTCGTTTGCGCTTCGCTGGCAATGGCTTTGTTGAACGCTAAATACATGCCACGTCTTTGTGGCATGGCATCGCTAATCATTTGCAGTGTGGTGGTTTTACCTGTGCCTGCATAGGCAATCACTTTAAACGATTTGCCCAGACGCGCGTTATCAATGGCAATGGCTTGCTCATAAGTCGCGCTCGGTTTGATGATATTCGACACAGGCAATAAACTTAGTGGCTGCGGTTGGCTTTTTCAAGCAAACCAGAAAGCCCTTGACGACGTGCCAATTCATTGAGAACCAATTGAGGGTCTAAGTCGAAATAACCTAAAACCACAATCGTATGGAACCAAAGATCCGCCACTTCATAGATCAAATCATTTTTATGATCTTCATTGGCTTCAGACTTAAAGTCTTTCGCGGCAATCACAGTCTCGATGGCTTCTTCACCGACTTTTTCTAAAATTTTGTTGAGACCTTTGTGGTACAGTTTTGCAACATAAGACGAGTCTGGATCCGCTGCTTTACGCTCAGCCATCATTTGGCCGAGGTAAGACAAAACTTCAACTTGCTCAGACTGCGCCGTTGAGGCATTCATCGCCAATGTATGTGGATTGGTCGATTTTTCACCATAAATCGCGTTCGGGTCTTTGAGCTGTGCATCCACAATTTCCCAGCCATTTGGCGTGAGTTTACGGTAGAAGCATGATTCACGACCTGTATGACAGGCAATCCCACCGTGCTGTTCAATTTGCAGCACGATTACGTCGGCATCGCAGTCAAGACGAATTTCATGTACGGTTTGGAAATGCCCAGATTCTTCGCCTTTGTGCCATAACTTGTTGCGTGAACGAGAGAAATATACGGCTTGGTTTTTCTCGGCCGTCAACGCTAAAGCTTCGCGGTTCATCCATGCAACCATCAAGACACGCCCTGTTTGGTGATGCTGTGCAATGGCAGGGACTAAACCTTGTTCGTTAAATTTTACTTCATCGAGCCATTGCAAATTGTTCATGTTTCTTTCACCAAGCGAATAAATATTGAGAGTGTTACGATGTCAACGTAGCGGTCTATAGTCTACGTGATTTAAACAGAATAAAGGAGAAACTTTCTACAGTTATCTCACAGTGGCTTAATTGATGTATTTTAGGAATTCATCTATCCGTCACCCATCCAAAGCGGATGAAGATGATTGTCGTCGCATTCTACACAGAATGATTGTTTTGTTTTGCAATATCTTGATAGTTCATTTGCCTGAACATGCCTAATTTTAAACCTGAAATCGTCACCGCCATTTCTTTACGGAAATAGGGAATTCGATACATCCAAGCAAAGCTTAAATCACGTAAACCACCTGCCCACCATAGGTCAGATTGGTAAAGTGGTGTGAGTAAACGACTTAAAAATTGATAGAAAGCTGTCGAACTTTGACGGTGTTGATGATACGTTTGCCAGAGTTGGACATAATCAAGGGCTTCATTTTTTCTTGCGCTTTGAACCGCTTGCCCCAAAGCCCATGCATCTAAAAGGGCCATATTTGCACCTTGCCCCAGTTGTGGACTCATGGCATGTGCTGCATCACCCATGACACCAATACGACCCTCACCAAACTTAGACAGTACTACATCACGATAATTTGCCGTCAACCATTGTGATTTTTGTTCAGGCTGGGCAATGACTTGTTCTAACCAATCCGCAGCAGGTTTCCAACGCTTAGACACTTGGTTTAACCAGTCAGAATGCGCTTGTGAATTGTGTAGAAAACTATTCAGTTGATGGCTGGGAAGACTCCAAAACACACTCGATAGTCTTTGCTTGGGTTCATGTGGCACTGTACCGGTCGGTAAGATGCCCATCATCATTTTAGAGCGATCATGAAACTGATGTAAAATTTCTGTATCTAATTCAAGGCATTCGGGAACAATTGTCCATTTGGCTCCCCAAGGATAAGCTTGATCAACCTTCACCCATTCTTTCGGTCTTAAGAGGCTGCGTGCGCCATTGGCAATGATCACAGCATCAAAAGCTTGATCAAATGATTCACCATCTTTTGTACCCGAAACCCGAACTTGATTGGATGTTTCTTTTAATTTTTGAATGTCGGTATTCATTTGCCAAGTAATGAGTTCGGAATATTCACGGCATTTATTTTCTAAAACATGACATAACGTTGCTCGATGGATACCGACACCATAAAAATCAGGATGCGCTTGTTGATAATGACTATTGACCAGTAAATTGCCACTCGGTAACTGACCTTTGAGCCCAGTGACTTTTGCACCCAGTCTTAAAATCTCATCTAAAAGGCCTAAATGCTCAAAAACAGCTAAACCAGAGGGCTGTAGTAACAGTCCTGCTCCGACAGGTTCAAGTTCTGAGGCTTTCTCTAAAATACTGACTTGAATATTTTGTCGAGCCAGTAAAATAGCAGTGGCTAACCCTGCGGTTCCTGCACCGATGATGGCGAAGTGGAGTGGGTGATTAGAAATCATAGATCGAATGATTTAACCATTGTCTAAAATGAATGCATGACGAATATCATCAGGTTTTTTTAATTGGTCGATGTTGATTTGAATGGAATCCTCTAACGAGCTTGCAATAATACTTTTTTCCCATGATTCATTTTGTAATTCAATAATTTGAGCATACTTTTCTTGTTCACTTGAAATTATTGTTAGCATAGAAAAAATGTAATCTCGATTTTTCTTTATTTGGTCAGATTAAACAAGATTACATTCATGCGCAAATTTTGTTTATAAATCTTGTATGACCTGTGCAAAATGCTGTTTTTCCACCATTTCCAAGAACTCATCGCCTAAGCGCTGACTTTCAGAAATACATTGGTTCCACATTTGAATGCGCTGTTTTTGGTCGAGCCCTTTGAGTGTGAAATCTTTACGATCGGGCAGGCGTCCTAAAGGTAAGCTCTGTAAATAGTCTTGGGATGGGGACAATAGCAGCGTACGGGCTTGATTTTCAGGATTGGCGTGACGTTTAAACAGCTTATCAAACCAACCGGGCGTAATGCTGTCCGTAAAGTGTGGATAAAGCACAATGCCTTGACTCTCAAAAGGCAGATCGATGTGATAGTCAATCAGACCACCATCACGATAACTGCCTTGTGGTGCATCTGGAATATCACGAATCGCGGCCATCACGCCTGGAATAGAGGCTGAGGCAATCAACCAAGGCAGAACGTTTGCAGCGGTGAGGCTGTGATAATGAGTGAGGAAATCATCTTCTACTTTAAATTGTTTGCCATTGCTGGGCTGACTAATCACTCGTTGCATAAAGTGGCGACTATGCTTTCGCGCAACAGCGGTTGTGCCGATGATACCTGCCACAGAGGCCAAGAGCGGGAGAACTTGGTCACTTTGGAAGATGTGTTGAGCCTTAATCGACAGTACCGCGAGGTGGTAATCGGGATGATTGACCAATTCCGCTTCTTTGCCTTGCACCAAGTCGAGCAGCATGCCACCGCAAATATCACTGACTTCTTGACGCTGCATTTTTTTGTCAAAATAGAGGTTGGTATAGAGTTCACCTAAACGTTCGGTACCTGCTTTTGCACCGTGCGCTAAGATGCTGGCAAAGCGCCAACTGCCAATGGACGAACCAATCAAAGTCCGTCTTTGTGGTGCACGGGCAAAAAACTCCCCAAAAATGGCTTGGTCTAAACCTTGAATCCCGATGCCTTTGGGCCCACCTGCGGCACCGGGTACAATATCGACCTGTTCAGCTTGTAAGCCTTCGCTTTGAATCAGTTGACGTGCTAATTTACCTGCACGAATGCTTAAAGCTGGAGGGTGTTTATGCAGGATTTGAGTCATCGTGATCATTCAAAATAGACAATATGTATTGTCATTTTAACTGGTGAGAGAATGAGCGCATTGGCAAAAGTGATCCAAGAATGACTTGGGAGTCACTTCCGACATAAAACCTAAACATAAAAAAGCCTGAGAGACTCAGGCTTTTAATACAGCAGAAAGCGTCTATTTAAACACGCGCCACACCGCCAGTAAGCTGGTGAGTACAATTAAAATCACTGAAATAAACCAAGGCGAGATAATCGCAATCGACAGCAAAATGGCCATGAGACTGCCAAAAATCCAACTGCGTTTCTGCTGATGCTCCATTTGTAGGCGCATACTTTGCAGTTCATTAAGCTGTTTAGCATGCCAAGCTGATTGGTTTTTGAGACCATTTAAGCTATCGACCAACAGCGTTGGGAAGTCTTGTGCCCCTAAAAGTAAATCTGGAATTTTTTGTCCCAGCTCTTTTAGGTTCTTTTGTGGATTCATTTGCGCTTTGATCCAATCGGTCAGGATTGGCTTTGCCAAACTCCAAATGTCCAGCTCTGGGTAAAGGTCTGTACCTAAACCCTCAACATGCACGAGGGTTTTAAGCAGCAGCATCAGCTGTGGTGGAATTTCCAAATGGAAGCGTCGTGCAATATCCATCACTTGAATCAAAATGCCCGCGAAGTCCAATTCATGCATAGGTTTGGACACCATTGGCCCGACCGTGCGACGCATTTCACGTGCTAGTGCATCTTGGTCTGTGCCCGGTGGAATCCAACCAGCTTGATGCACGATTTGAATCAGTTGCATAAAGTCGCTGTTCATGACCGCAAGCAGCATACGCGCCACGGTCATTTGGTCGTGCTTCGACAACTCACCCATAATGGCACAGTCTAGTGCAATATAGCGGGGTTGGCTTGGGTTTAGGGTTTCAACAAAGACATTGCCCGGATGCATGTCGGCATGGAAAAAGTTGTCACGGAAGACTTGGGTAAAGAAAATGGTTAAGCCTTTTTCCGCCAGATCTTTACGATCCATTCCCAGCTTTTCAAAGGTTTCAATGTCTGAAATGGGAACGCCCGTAATGCGTTCGGCCACCATCACGTCTTTGCTATCCATATAGACTTCAGGCACATACATCATGCTTGAGCCTGTAAAATAATGGCGCATACGACGGGTATTGTCGGCTTCTAAAGTCAAATCCAGTTCATTTAAAATGACCTGACGATAGTCCTGAATAATTTCAGATAAGTGCAGTGCACGCGCGGCTTCTAGGCGTTTTTCTAGAAAATCACCTAGCCATTCTAAAATTTCAAAGTCTTGTAAAATTTGACTACGAATAGCGGGACGGGTGACTTTCACCACCACTTCGCGACCATCATGTAAAGCGGCCGTATGTACTTGAGCAATCGAGGCTGCTGCCAAGGGTTGTTCGTCGAAGCGAGCAAACAGCGTGTTTACATCGGCTTTCAGTGAGTCTTGAATGCGTATTTTCGCCACATCAGAACCAAACGGTTTGACACGGTCTTGGAGTAAAACCAGTTGTTGTAACACTTCAGGTGGAATTAGGTCACGACGAGTAGACAGTAGTTGTCCCATTTTAATCGCCAGTGGTCCCATTTCCTCTAACGCTTGTTTGAGCTTCAGTGGATTTTTTCGTTCACGACTGGACCATGCCGCAGGGTGCATACGAATTACACCCAGCGCATGGCGCGCTTTTTCAGGCAATTCTTCCGCAGGAAACAACGTGTCGAGTCTATAGTGCGCGGCAATGCGCCAAAGTTCGAGTAAACGTGAAACGTGCGGAATCATATATGTAAATACCTAGTTTTGAGTTGAGTCTTGAGTGTCAATCTGTGCTTGAAGTTGTTGAATTTTGGCTTCGGCACGATCTAAGTTTTGATTAAAAATGCGGGTGTCTTGATGCAGATCATCCATTTGCCAACGCGGGGCAAATAGACCACTGTCTTCTTTCAAGGCATCTTCAGCAAAGAACAAATGACTTTGTAAGGCCTGTTTGATGTGCTTTGGTGTTATTTGAATTTTAGCCAATTCATGCGCCAAACTTGGGCCAATCCACGGGCTTAGATGCGCAGCCAAGTCAGGCTCAGCTTGTTGCATTATCCGTTGAATATCTTGTAGAAGGTGATAATCACCTTGCAGGGGGATATTGCCGACATCATCCGCCAGTAATAGCTTGAGCAGCTCAACTACATTGGCCACCGTTAAAGTTGCGGTTGCAGCGGTGTGAGACTGAGTTTGGTCAAAAGGGCGTTGTTCGAAAATGGACGCTGTTTCACTATGCCCCGTAACGGTAGGTTCTAAGCGCACTTTGGCTTGATCAAAGAACACATCTACAGACAGTTGTGGGGATGCGATCACCACACGTAACATCTTGCCTTGTAGTTCATTGAGCTGGATGCGAGTGATCGCATCCAAATTAATCACATGATGAATTAATCGTTCAACTGCACCGAGTGCCAGAATCGACCACATAATTTGCCCTTAAACGTTTAATTTTAAAGTTTAAAACCACGGTGTACAGCAACGATACCACCTGTCAGGTTGTGATAGTCGCAGTTTTGGAAGCCTGCATTTTCCATCATGCCTTTTAGCGTGCGTTGGTCTGGGTGCATACGAATGGACTCGGCTAAATATTTATAGCTTTCTGAGTCATTGGCAATAATTTTACCCATGATCGGCAGTGCGGTGAACGAATATAGATCGTACAGTTTTGAAAAAGGCTCAAACACAGGTTTAGAGAACTCTAATACCAGTAGGCGACCACCTGGCTTAAGCACGCGGTACATCGCTGCAAGTGCTGCATCTTTATCGGTCACATTACGTAGACCAAACGAGATCGTGAGTAGGTCAAAGCTGTTGTCTTCAAATGGCTCTAGGGTTTCAGCATTGGCTAATACGAAGTCAACATTTGTACAGCCTGCATCAATTAAACGATCACGCCCCACATTCAACATCGATTCATTAATGTCTGAAAGTACCACATGACCAGTAGGGCCGACTTCACGACTAAACACTTTAGCCAAGTCGCCTGTCCCACCAGCAATATCTAGCACGCGTTGACCACGGCGTACCCCTGACATATTGATCGCAAAGCGTTTCCATAGACGGTGAATACCAAAAGACATCAAGTCATTCATAATGTCGTATTTGCTGGCAACCGAGTGGAAAACTTCCGCCACTTTTTGAGCTTTATCTTCACTGCTTACCGTCTGGTAACCAAAGTGTGTGGTATTGCCGACGTTGCCTGTGTTAGCACCGCGAGGGAGATTGTATTTGGGTACAGAACCCGTCACTGGGGTATCAGTCAACTGTTGTTCTAATGATTTTTGCTGACCTTGCGCTGTGCCTTGGGGTAATGGTTCAGTTAAAAATGGACTCACTTTGTCTGTGTTTTGTGCCGACTCTTGAGTAGCGGTAGGCGTTTGATTTTCATTCGACATGGGAGTCACTCCTAACATAGCAATAGGGTAAATGTTGCAGTGCATGCATGATGACAGATTCTAGGACGTTGTACAGTAACCATCATGCAATTGTGCTGAATAATATACAGAAAAACAGCAGAGCAAAGCTGCTGCTGGCTTATTTTTATCAAGTCATTCGTTGAAATTTACTGAAAAGGATACAAATGTCCCGTATGGACTTTATCAATAATTTGACGTTCCACCGCAGTAAAGTCTTTCACAAATTTCTCCGCCGACTTTAGCGGTTTCATGGCCAAAAAGCCATCCTGCATAAATTCATACATGACATTGAAGTTATATTTGTTGGCCGTCCCTTTACACATCTTAAAAGCGGTATAGACCATAAAAGAGCGCATGTATTTATCGAGATTCTTACCCAATTGATCGAGTAAACACAACTGTTTCAAGCGTTCTTCGCCTTGTTCTAGTTTTAAGTAGGCTTGGCGCATCAAATCATCGCTTAAGGCTTCGGAAGGATGGTGATCTTTCAGCAATTGCATCGCCACTTGTTCATCCAGTCGCACCGCCAAAATCGCCAACTCAACCCCAGAGGTACCCGTTTTAATGGCATTTTCAGGAATTAATTTCTCCGCTTTGTGCGCATATTTGCTCAAGCGCGCAATTTGTCCTGCCAAAGCGTCAAAATCTGGGCCACCATATAAACGGTTGATAAAATATTCAGCCATCAAGAGGTTCTGTTTTTCTGCGAAAGCACGGTTATGCGTGCGTTGCATCCGTTGCTTTTGCCAGACTTGCACATCTTGTAAACGTTGGAAGAGCACCGAATCTTGATGATAATGCAATTGGTAATACTGTTCTAAAAGCTCATCGAGGGCGGCGAGTTTGGACATTTGCTGTCTCAGTTCTATTTAAAGATAGCTAAATCTTAGTGCGTGATGACGGAACTCGCTATGACAAAGTGACAAAAAAACTATTTATTTGTGGTCAGTTTGATGTAGAAGTAGTCAAAAGATACATATGAAAATCATCTAGACCATCATCTTTTAGGATCTAGTGATCTGATTAAATAGAAAAAAGGAGGGGGCCATGGATACAGAAACGATCGTCAGTACAGTGCTGAATGAAGAACAGCTTTCACTGGACTTAATTGAAGCGCAATATGCGTTGATGAATACCCGTGATCAGAGCAATGCAAAAAGTTTAGTGATTTTGGTCAGTGGAATTGAACTTGCGGGTAAAGGCGAAGCGGTGAAACAGCTGCGCGAATGGGTCGATCCGCGTTTTTTATATGTCAAAGCCGATCCACCGCATCTGTTTAATCTAAAACAGCCTTTTTGGCAGCCCTATACTCGATTTGTACCTGCCGAAGGGCAAATTATGGTGTGGTTTGGTAATTGGTATGGGGACTTGTTGGCTACGGCCATGCATGCTTCAAAGCCTTTGGACGACACTTTGTTTGATGAATACGTCAGCAATATGCGGGCTTTTGAACAGGACTTAAAAAACAACAACGTAGATGTCTTAAAAGTTTGGTTCGATTTGTCGTGGAAGTCTCTGCAAAAGCGTCTGGATGATATGGACCCGAGCGAAGTGCATTGGCATAAGTTGCATGGGCTAGACTGGCGCAATAAAAAACAATATGACACCTTACAAAAGCTACGTACGCGCTTCACCGATGACTGGCAAATCATTGATGGTGAAGATGAAGATTTGCGTAATCACAATTTTGCACAAGCAATTTTAACAGCGCTGCGACACTGTCCAGAGCATGAAAAAAAGGCCGCGCTAAAGTGGCAGCAAGCGCCGATACCGGATATTCTGACTCAGTTTGAAGCCCCTCAAGCTGAGGATGCAAACTATAAAGCAGAGTTAAAAAAACTCACTAAACAAGTGGCCGATGCCATCCGCTGTGATGACCGTAAAGTGGTGATCGCTTTTGAAGGTATGGATGCCGCTGGGAAAGGGGGGGCGATTAAGCGCATTGTGAAAAAGCTCGACCCGCGAGAATATGAAATTCATACCATTGCCGCACCTGAAAAGTATGAGTTACGCCGTCCTTACCAGTGGCGTTTTTGGAGCAAATTGCAGTCGGATGACATCACTATTTTTGATCGAACGTGGTATGGACGCGTTTTGGTAGAACGGGTAGAAGGCTTCGCAACCGAGGTGGAGTGGCAACGCGCTTATGCGGAAATCAATCGTTTTGAAAAAAACCTCAGCAACAGTCAAACCGTACTGATTAAGTTTTGGCTGGCGATTGATAAAGATGAACAAGCAGCGCGTTTTAAAGCCCGCGAAAGTACTCCGCATAAACGCTTTAAAATTACCGAAGAAGATTGGCGCAATCGCGACAAATGGGATGACTATTTAAAGGCAGCCGCGGATATGTTTGCACATACCGATACGGGTTATGCGCCTTGGTATATTATTTCCACCAATGATAAACAACAGGCCCGAATTGAAGTCTTAAGGGCAATTTTAAAACAGCTCAAAGCGGATCGCGATACAGATTAAAAAGCTTAAAAACGGTCATTTGAGCTAATGTGAGTTGGTTAAGTAGTTTCGTATTAACCTTTTAACCTGAGCTCGACAAAAATACGATACACGGAAATGTCATTTGCAACCTGCATGGTGTAAGTAAAATAATGTCTGCGATTTATTTTAATAAATCCAAAAAGAGAACAGGTTTTGCAGATGAAAATGGTTTTGCCTACTTTTCCCGAAAGAAAAGTAGGGCGAGCCTCTGGATAGTGATGAAATTGGATAAGAGCCTGATAAGACTCTGCCAAGATAGTTATTTTTCAATAAGTTGGTGGAATATTTGAGTCGATTTCAGGTTGCATTTTTAGTTCTTTATTGCGGAGTCTTACCGCTTAAAGTCTAATTTTTGGAGTTCGTTTGGTTCTTTTGTTTAGCCAAAAGAACCAAAAACATTTGTCATTCGCAAAACCTGTTCAATTTTTGTATATAAAACAACTTTTATTGCAAAAACAGTCCATTTTAAAGGCTGAGCAGGTTGCGAATGACGTTGTTGTGTATCGATGAGAATTTAGAGTTTAAAAAGACATGCCAGTCGGCTTTTTAGTGGACTGGCATTATGGTCATTTGACCGTTTTTTAGAGGCGGATTTAGTTCTTTAACTTAAGGGAATTTGAGTCACTGGCGCTGCAACAGGAATTCCTTGTTCAGCGGCTTGTTTCAGTTGAATGCCTTTGGCGAGCTTATACGACTCTTCCACATGGGTTTCCGCAATTTTTTTCATCACGACATAACCCAAGCTGGCCGCAATCATTTGTCCACCTAAGGGAATGAATTTGGTGACTTGTTTGGTGATGTATTTGGCTGCCATGTTATTGAGGGATTTCTTCACGGCTGTACGTGCCACCACCAGTCCAGAGAACTCCACGCCACGTTTACGCAGTTCTGACCAATGTATTTGCTTGGTTTCTGGGTCGTAGACACTGACTTGCTCTGGGGTTAAACCAAAGCGGGCGTTAATTTCGGGAATCAACTGCGACAATATGCCCACATCAATCACCACATCGAGGAAGGGGACTGGAATAACCGCTGCACCTGCGGAAAAATAGGCGCGCTTTTTGACTAAGTCCAAACATTCTTCGCGGATTTTTTCTAAATTTAAAGAGGGATCAATTTTTTCTGGAATGTGCTCTAATTTCATTTTCTAAATCCTAAAATATCCTGATTCACATTGATTCTAGTTTTGCTTAAAGTGCGTATTTTAAAGCAAATTTTAAATAGAAATATGTCATGAAAGTGACATAGACAGAACTAGAAGTATAGTCAATAATCTGTGTACTTTTGTAGATTTTTCATAAGATGGTTATTTGAGAGGAAACATGGCGATACACGTAATACAAAGTCAGCGTATTGATGTTCTGTTGCAGGCCATGCAAAAAACCGTCTTTAAACCAGCCAAAAATGCCTTTCAAGTGTTGCAAGCACAGCACTTTATTGTACCTTCACCTGCGGTTGAGGCCTGGCTAACACAAAAGTTGGCGGAGCAGCAGGGCATCAGTGCCAACACGCAGTTTCATCATCGTATTCGTGGTTTTCAATGGGCGGTTTATCAGTGGGTTTTGGTCGATCAAAAAGACGAAGTCCGTAAAGCGAATATTCCGCGATTGATTATTAAATGGCGCGTCTTCCAAGCCTTAAAAGAATTTATACAAGCTGAGCTGAATCCTTTAGAGGTTGCCCATCCGTTGTATCCGATTATTCAGCGGATCTATGCCAGTGCTGACCGTTTGCAACAGGGTATTGATAAACAGCTGAAAAAACAAAGCATGTTGTATTGGGTCGCGGAGCAGGTTTCACGGTTATTTAGTTTTTATATGGATTATCGTGGGTATTGCACCAAAGGTTGTCCAGCGCAAAATTGTCGTTGTCAGACGAATTGGTTACAAGCGTGGGGCAAGAATCAGCCGCTCGATTTGGAGCAGATGTTCTTTAAAACTCAGCAAGAACTCAGTGCTTTTCAGCTTAATCAAGCGCATGAATTGGAAGCGTGGCAGCGTTGGCTCTGGCAAGTGGTATTCCATGCTGACTTTGAACAAATTCAAAAGATTGATACTGCATTTTGGGACTTACTCGATCAAGCCGAGACCCGAGATGCTGCGCTTAAAAAGTTGCCTGCGCAGTTGGTGGTGTTTACTGTTTTAGATTTACCGCCAAAGCAATTGGAGTTTTTGCATCGATTGGGGCAATACCTCGATATCTTTATTTTTCACTATAACCCATCACAAGAGTACTGGGCGGACAGTGTCGATCCCAATTGGAAAGCGCGTTATGACGCACGGGTAAAGCAGCGTTTTATTGAAAAAAATCCAAATGCCAATGATGCCGAGATTCAGCAGTTTTTTGATGAGTTTACCCTCAATTTTAATGCAGAAACCCGAGAGTCTCGCCATCCTTTACTGACCCGATTTGGTAAACAGGCACGCGACCATTTCTCTTTACTTTCCAATCTTTCTTCAGGTGAAGATGGCGTATGGGCCGATGTCTTTGTTGATGAATATCCAGAAACTTTACTTGGTAAAATTCAGTCTGATGTCCTGTATTTGGTAGAACCTACGCAGCATCAGTATGCTTTGGCTGAACAAGATGATTCGATACAGATCCATGTCTGTCACTCCAGCCTTAGACAGCTTGAAGTCCTCAAAGATCAACTGACGCATTGGTTGGCTCAGGGCACGGCTGATGCACCGCGACGTCCAAGCGATATTTTAGTGTTGACGCCCAGTTTGACTGAGCTAGAACCTTTTATTCGCAGTGTTTTTGCGCCTCCTCCGCATGAGCGTGAAGCTTTGCAAAAGGGTCATCAACTCAGTAAAGACAGTATTTATCTGCCGATTAAGCTGGCAGGCGTGACTCAACTCGATGCCTTAAATGCATGGCGTGCTGTGTTGGGGCGGATGGTCTTGGTGCGGGGGCGTTTCAGTATTGAGGACTTTGCCGATTGGCTCAGTTTAAATGCAACGCAGCAACGTTATGGCTTAGACATGAATATGATTGAGCGGATGACGGAGCTGTTGATCAACGCGGGCTTTAAGCGTGGATTGGATGCTGAACATTTAAAACGCAGTTTGGCCGAAGGGGATGAAGACTATCGTTATAGTCTGAAGTTTGCCTTAGATCGTTTGGCTTTAGGCGTCGCTGTACCAGAGCATGTGCTGTTTCATGAGACCTTGAGCTATGCCCAAGTACAGTCGAGTGATTTTGAGCTGATTGGTGTTTTAATTAAAATTTATCAGGATTTCAAACACCGTTCCGAGTGGATGATCGCGCATGAAACTGGACAACGGACAACTGCGGAAACTTGGCTGAATCGTTTGATGGAAGATATTCGCGAGTTTGAAGCCGCAGGTGTCGAGTCTTTGGCCGCAGTGTATAAGATGGTCAAAAAACAAGAACGTATGCTGACCTTGGCGAGTTTCTATGACGAACACGACCATCATGCACTGCGCAGTTTAAGTTTACCTTTGCCTTATGTATTAGAAGAAATCCAAAAGACCTTAGAAGCGCAACTGGACTATGCAGAACCCACGGGGCAGATCACGTTTAGTCAAATTGGCCAGATTCGACCTGTGCCGTATAAGTTGATCGTGATGTTGGGCTTGGACAGTGGCAAGTTTCCCAACCGCAGTGCGCATTTGCCTTTTGACCTGATGGACTTGCTGAAGCCACAACTGGGGGATCGTTCCCGTTTGGAAGATGATCAAGGGGCTTTTCTAGATGCCTTGTTGTTGGCACAAGAGAACATATGGTTATTTTATAATGGCTTTGATATCAACGATGGTGAAGTCCGTGATCCGTCTACGGTATTGCAAGAACTGATTCAGCATATGGCCTTTATTGTGCAGCCTGACATACAAAGCAAGAGTGTCAATGCAACGGTTGATAAGCATGGTGTGACTGTCCCTGCACAGTTGGCATCGCTGTATCATGTCCATCCTTTATTGCCTTTTGATCCGCGTGGTTTTGAGTCTGAGCACAGTATTCGTTTTCAGGATCAATGGTTTCAGGTCGCGAAACAACTACAGTATGCATCGGGGCAACGGAGTAGTTGGGTTAACACGCCTTATCCAAAATTAGAGCAAGACATTCAGGTTCTTGACAGTCAGCAGTGGATTCAGGACATTACTTTCCCTGCAAGACTGTATCTCAAGACTTTAGGGGTGGAAAACTTAAAACCAGAAGAGATTCCTGCAACGCAAGAACCTTTACTCCTCGATGGGTTAGGACGTTATGCCATCCGTCATTTTTTACAACAACATGAAGCAGAAGCGGATGCCAATCTTCTGATGGATCAACTGCCGATTGGTAAAGTCCAAGATGGGGTCTGGCAAATGAGCGTGCTTGAGCAGCAGCGCTTGCTGACACGTTTACAACGCTATGCACGCGAGGCTACAGCCACGACCCAACAAGTCTGGAAGGTGAATGGACATTTGCAAATCAATGTCACCCTAGCCAAATACAGTGCTGAAAAATGGGTCAGTGTAGAAGCGTCTAGTGCTAGAGCAAAGCGCCGTGCCAAAGTTTGGTTAGAGTATTTATTATGGTTGGCTTATGTCAATTTGGGTGAGGGCGGACAGCAATATCAACGCATCGTGGTGTTTAGTGACCGAACCATTTTATGTACTGGTGTGAGTTCAAATCAGGCGCGTGAATGGCTCAAACCTTGGTTGAAAGCATGGGAGTATGCACAAACTCAGCCTTTGGTTTTACCTGCGGCCTTGTTACTGAAAATTGCAGAAAAAGATAAAACGCATGAATGGCAACTGAATGATCAGGAACAGATGGTGATTGCGGACATGGACGCCATTTATAAAGTGTGGGAAGAAGATGGTCGCTTTAGTGGTTTTTCAATGACTGAAAACGAAGCCAATAAAGCACACCGCGACTGGCAGTTTATTTTACAAGAGCAGGATGCCAAAGCATTACTTGCCCATGCCTGCGAGCAGTTTTCTTATGAACTATATCATCCGATATTTTTGCATCAGCAAAGCCTTGAGGACTAAGTCATGAAAGCACAGTCTCAGGTCACTACATCGAACATGTCTTATCAACCCATTGCCGATATGAGTTTTCAGGGCTTACATTGGATTGAAGCTTCAGCAGGCACAGGCAAGACTTTTACTTTATCCAGTTTGATGGTACGCATTTTTCTCGGGGCCTATTTGCCGAATCAGGTCATTGCAACCACCTTCACCCGTGCTGCCGCTGCGGAGCTGAAAAGTCGCGTTCGGGCACGTTTGATTGAAACTTTACGTTATTTTGAAGGTTGTCAGAGTCTGACCGAGCGAGAAATACAGGCCAAAATAGCCGCTGAACAAGATCCGCTTTTTACCAAAGTACTCACAGATTATGCACAGCGGGTCGGTTTTGCCCAAGAGCGTTTGAAGTTGGTGATTGATCAGTTAGATGAGTTATTTGTCGGGACATTGGACAGTTTTAGTCAAAAGTTACTGCGTGAGTTTTCTTTTGAAAGTGGCAAGATTGAGCGTGCAGATATCACCGATGATGCGCAGAGTTATACTCAACAGCTTATTCATGACGTATTACGCGAGTGGATTCAAGCACAGCCGCAGCCTGTGGTGAATTATTTACTGTTAAAACAAAAATTAAAAACCGAACAAGCTTATGTGCCGATTGTTGAAAATAGTTTGAACTTTGCATCAGCACAGTTTCAACAGGTAGAAAAACCTACACTTGATTTGACACAATTTGAACAGGCCATTGATCAATTTACCACGCTGGATGTGGCGCAGATTGAACGCTTGAAAGACTATTATGCACCCGAAGGGCAATACCATGCAGTGCTGGGGAAAAAGTGGCGTACCGATGCTTTGATGCAGCGCATTCTATGTCAGGACTTACCTGCTTTTTTGACTGCGCTGAAAGAGCAGCGGGCTTATGCCTTATTTGCGCCACATTTTGAAAAAACCTTAAAACATCTGACTGACCTTGCGACGAAAAAAGTCTTAAACAAATGTGCTGTAGATGTACTGGAACAGTTTGAGCAGCATCCTGTGTGGCGACAGGTCCGCAGTTTCTTAGACGCGTTGGCAGAGCTAGAGCTCAATTTGGATGTGCTGGATGCGTATTTAAAATATCACTTAAGCTCTGAGGTGAAAAAGCGATTACCACAAGTCTTGCAGCAAAAGAGTGAAACGACCTTTGCTCAGCAAATCCGTACCTTGTCAGAAGCCTTACAGGGCGAACAAGGCCGGCGCTTTGCCCAGTTTGTACAAGCACGCTATCCACTCATTTTAGTGGATGAGTTTCAAGACACCAACCAAGACCAAGATGATATGTTGGCGCGGATTTGGCGTGATGCACAGCGTTATCATCAAGGCTGTATGATTATGGTCGGTGACCCAAAACAAGCTATTTATGGCTTTCGTGGGGGGGACATGCTGACCTATAACAAGGCACGTTTAGATGTTTTGGCAAAGCAAGGTCGGCAGTATAGTTTGAAATATAATCATCGCTCTGTGCAAAAGCTGGTACAGGTGGTGGATGCTTTATTTCAACGCCAACAGGACTTTGGTGAGCAGGTCTATTACCAGCCTGTAGAAGCAGGGACTCGACCACATCCCGCTTTGGTCGATGCACAGGGTGAAAACCATATACCGCTGCGCTGGCTATTACTTGAAGACAAAAAAAATGAAGCTCAACAAGTGGCATGGAAAATTCGTGATTTAATCAACCAAGGCATTCAACAGCAACTGTATGTGGCAGATGATCCGCTACAGTTTATAGGGGCAAATGATATCGCGGTGTTGTCGAAAAACCATGATGGCTTGGACAAAGTTCAGTTTGAACTAGAGCGTTTGGGAATTTTGGTCAACCGTCCGTCTAAACGCAGTGTGTTTGAAAGTCAGGTCGCGAAAGATGTCGGTGCGTTATTGACCGCAATGATGCATCCTTTTGATGAAGCCAAAGTTCGCCGTGCGCTTTTGAGCCGGCTGTTGGCGATTGATTTAAAACAGTTACTAGAACTGGAAAAGCAAGCCAACGGTTTAAGCCAGTTTATGGCGGATTTTGATGACATCCGCGACATGTGGATCAATAAAGGCTTTTTAAGTGCATGGCAGTACGCTTTAAATCTGTTTAAAGTCTGGAAAAACTTGGTGGCTTACCAAAGCCGAGACAACGAACGGACTGTGGTTAATCTTCGGCATTTGACTGAGTTGTTGAGCCAACATAGTGAGCAGTTCCAAGGCGCGCAGAAACTGTATCATTGGTATCTCAAACAGTTACATTTGCCTGCGGAACGTGAGTGGGAGTTGGAACGCAAACTCTCCAATGCCACAGGCGTACAGTTGATGACTATTCATCAGTCCAAAGGTCTAGAGTTTAAAATTGTGTTTTTGCTGGGTGCCGACAAAGACTTTAAGGAAATAAATAAAACCTTAAACTTTTCAACGCTAGAACAGATCAATCCGACGACAGGGCAGAGCGAGTTACAGCGTATCGTGGCAGTAAATGATGCCAATCTGTTAGACCCAGCCGCGATTGATCAACACAATGAGCGAGCCGAAGCAGAACAGCATCGCTTATGGTACGTCGCACTGACTCGCGCCAGCCACCGCGTGTATGCCTTGCTGCAAGATCAGGAATATAAATCAAATACGGCATTAGCATTTTGGCGTGGCCAAGCAGGTAATCTATTTGAACATCCTGCCAGTGGTGATGAAGCGTTATTGGCCGAAAAGCCGATTCGTTTACAGCCAGCGGAGCAGCAAGAGATCATTCAACTGCAAGCTTTGGCCTTTCCTGAACAGCGTTTTTATCCACGTTCCAAAACCAGTTTTAGTGCGTTGGCACAGCATTTGAGTCGTAAAGAGGCAATGGATGCCTTAGCAGTTTTGAGTGAGACAGTGGGCAGTGCGGATGACGAGATTAATCATCCTGTGCTTGAGGATGTGGAGCTGAGTCAGCCTTTGGCTTGGATTAAACGGCAGTTTCCAATGGGGACGACTGCGGGAACCTTCCTGCACGAAATTTTCGAGCATATTGATTTTCAGGACTCACGTGACTGGGGACTGGAAATTCATCGTCGTTTTAAAAATGATAGTCCCTTACTGTGGCAAGAGTTATTGGGCAAATATCAACACGAGTTTGGACAGGATGATGAAACTCAATTGGTGCAGTGGATGCAAGCGTGGTTAGCAAATGTGCTAGAAACGCCTTTGCATGCAGGTTTTCAGTTGAAGCAACTTAAAGCCGATGAACACTTGGCTGAATTTCCTTTTTATTTGTCATTGTCCGATCATGTGCTGGCGATTAAACGCATACAGGCATTGTTTCAAGAATACGGCATTGATCTGCTCGACTTAAATGAAGCCAATTCTGCTCGTTATCTGACTGGTTCGATTGACTTGGTTTATTTTGATGGTCAGCGTTATCACATCGCCGATTATAAAAGTAACTTCTTAGGGGCGGATCAGCAGAGCTACAATCATGATGCAATCCAATTGAATATGTCACATGCCAGTTATTGGTTGCAGGCGGGCTTATATTTGGTGGCTTTACATCGCTATTTAACAGTGAATTTGTTGGACTATGACATTGAAGAACATCTGGGTCAGGCGAGTTATCTTTATTTGAGAGGAATGAATGGGCAGTCCGATCAAGGGGTTTTAAGTTGGCGTGCTAGCCCAGAGTTTATTTTAAGACTAGATGCCATCTTGGGTTATTTTGCTGAGGATACTTCTACTGAAAATCATGTAGGCAAAACTTCTGAATTAAGTGAAATTAGTCACTCGTAAACAAAGAATTAAGTTGTGGATAACTTTGAGGATAACCGTGTGGAAAATGTGTGTAAAGCCACTATTGATCAGGCTGTCGAGATAGATACATGGTTAACGCGTTGGAGTCAGTTTATTCAGCAGTCACCACTGAGTAAAACAGGGTTCACCGAAGCACGTAGTGAAATGATTCAACAGGTTCTTGAAGCCATGCTACGCGGTGAGAGTTGTATCTCGGTTGCAGCTGAAGCCCTCACAGTCTTAGATGATTTGGTGATGGATGAACAGCAGGCACAGCAACAAAAAGCCCCGTTTGTTTACGATCAACAGCAATTATATCTGTATCGTTATTGGGCTTTAGAGCAGTCCTTGGCCCAGCAAGTGGCGCGGTTAAAACTGCAAGACTTAACGCAAGTTGATATTTCAGCTTATGCTCATTTACTAGAAGATCCACACCAAAAACAGGCTTTGGCGATGGTGGCCGAGCAGGCGCTCGCGATCATTACAGGTGGTCCGGGCACAGGGAAAACCTATACCTTGGCGCGTATTATTGCGGTGCTCAAGCAAAGTCTGCCTGGTATTCGTATTGCGATGGCTGCACCGACAGGTAAGGCGGCGCAGCGCATGAAAGAAGCCCTGCAGAACTCTTTTCAGGATGAAAAGTTACAAGACCTAGTTACCCCAGATTTGAAAAACTTAAATCCTGTGACGCTACATCGACTTTTGGGTTTAGGGAATACGCAGCAACCGCGTTTTCATAGCAGACAACCTTTACCTTATGATGTGATTGTCGTTGATGAAGCATCAATGCTGGATTTAAATTTGGCGCAGATGCTCTTTGCTGCCATGCCGAATCAAGCCCGTTTGATTTTATTGGGAGATGCCGATCAGTTGGCTTCTGTCGATGTTGGCTCTGTGCTCGCCAATTTACAACAGGTTCCAGCTTTGGCTGAAAATAGAGTCAATTTGGTCAATAGCCGTCGTTTCAAATCAGATGCACGAATTGGAAAGTTGGCACAATTTATTCAACAGCAATCTTGTTTTGATTTAATGATGCATCCTGCCGGAAAACAGAGCGTATTGCACACTTTTCAACAGCAAGTAGTACATGCCACGACGTTGAAGGCGGTTGAGTTGGATCAGGTCAAGGTTGATTATCTACAACTCGAATTGTTGCCTGAGCAAGCTTTATCTGCAGAGCAGTTACAACATTATTATGATCTGCTGATGCTCGGCTTTCAGGGCTATGTCGAGGCTTTAAAGCAATATCAGCAAAATCCTAATGAGTCTCTCGTACCCAAAGTGATTCAATATTTTGATGATTACCGTATTTTAGCCGCCATACGTCACGGCCATTTCGGCTTAAAACAGCTCAATCTGCAAATCGAGCAGCGCCTATTAGAACAGTCAAAACAAATTAAACAAGGCGAATGGTACTTGGGCCGTCCTGTGATGATGACCTATAACGACTATCAGTTAGGGGTGTCGAATGGCGATATTGGACTGTGTTTACAGCGTGTTCAACAAGGCAAGTTGCAATTTGAGGTGTATTTCCCCAGCTTGGATAAATGGGTAGCTGCAACACGATTACCCAAAAATATTGAAACGGCTTTTGCACTGACCATTCACAAATCTCAAGGCTCTGAGTTCACCCATACCGCGGTGGTTTTAGATCGGCAGGCTGAAAAATTACTCAGTAAAGAGTTGATTTATACCGCAATTACGCGGGCGAAAAAAGTGGTCAGTTTACTGGTCGATGCCGATGCATTCGTACATGCTATGGTGACTCGAACCACCCGAGAAAGTGGTCTATCAAGAAAAATTAATCAACAAATTCAATTGTGAAGATTTAATAAACAAATAGGAGCTTTGTACGAAATGGCTTACAGGGATTCAGGAGATTTGCGCATAGAGCTTTGCTGAGGATTTTGAGAAGATGGCTTCACATAAAGAGCTCAACACGGAATGTTGAGTATAATCGCAAAAAGATAATAATAACGTCAGTAGACAGCGAACTTACAGTGAAGTAGGTGAAAGAGGAAACTTACAGCCGCTAAGCCTTGTAGTTTTGGGAGAGACTACAAGGCTTTTTTATATCTGATAAATTGGCAAAATGTGACAAAAAATAGCCATTCATTCCTCGAAGCATAAAATACAGTTATAGATTAAATATTGAAGAGAAACTGTCTCAGTATTGCACGGTTATGCTTTTTTAAATTTAGTTCTTATATTTTTAAGTGATTGTTTTTTAGTTATTAAATTTTAATTATTGCATTTTTTAGAAAAATTTAGGTTGAATAATGGAGAGAATGAGGAGTTCATGTAAGCAATAGCTTACATAAAGATGAGTGAAATACGACTTTTTTCTTTAGCTCTGTGTGGCAAAATGTGTCACATAAGGATGTAAATGATTAAACATGGAATGTTTAATACAAGACGCGGAAAAGCACATTATTATAATGATAACCAAAACAACAAGAACAAAAATAAAAGAACACTACAGCGCAAAAAAGCCCAAGTTTACTTGGGCTTTTTTTTATGCTCAGACTAAGTCTGTTTCGCTTCGATCGGTTGCAAATAAGGAGCGACGTTGGTGCTTTA
Source organism: Acinetobacter sp. MF4640 (assembly GCF_002018895.1). Classification (NCBI taxonomy): domain Bacteria; kingdom Pseudomonadati; phylum Pseudomonadota; class Gammaproteobacteria; order Moraxellales; family Moraxellaceae; genus Acinetobacter; species Acinetobacter sp. MF4640. Next base: position 55,170 of record NZ_MVOM01000004.1, read on the forward strand.
AGATTTTGGGACAGTTCTTTGAGATTTGATAAAGCGTTTTCGCTAAAGCAGGTAAGTGGGTCCCGACGACAGATTTTCCTGTGGTTAATAGCGATACACTAATATCACGTTCTGGATCGGCCCAGCAGAGAATATTGGAAAACCCGAGATGTCCAAAGGCTTGCCCAGTCATGGGTCCAAATAACCCAATAGGATTACTCCCTAGCATTGGGCCTAAGGCATAACGCATCGGGACTAATAATGTCCGATCTAAACTGACTCCTGACGTGGCCAAGGTCGAGCGAAATACCGTTTGGGCACTCATGATTTGTTTGCCTTGGTATTCGCCACCACTCAAGAGCATTTCAAAGAAACGACCAGCTTGTTCCGCACTGGTATAAATGTTGCCCGCTGGGCAAATCGTGTCCATAAAGCGCGCATCATTGGTCACATCGACCGCCAACTGTAAACCACCGCCCAGTACCCGATTGAGATAATGGTCTGTGCCTAAACGTGGATGTAGACCTGTGGCATAGTTTAAAGCGACATCCGCTCGATACTCAGGTTTTAGGCCATAGTTAAAATAATCTAAGCCCATGGGTTTTTCGATATTTTCTGCAAGAAATTCGCGGGCCGTTTGACCTGTTACCCGCTCAATAATTTCCCCTAAAATATAACCTGACGTCACGGCGTGATACGCCAGATGTGTGCCCGAAGCTGAAACGGGTTGTGCCGCATAAAGACGTTCTAAAATTTGATCTTGATTAAACAATAGTTCAGGCGTGACTTTACTGTCAATGCGAGGAATACCACCACGATGAGCGAGCAAATGGAAAATGGTGGCACGACGTTTACCGTTTACGCCATATTCGGGAATATAGTGGCTAATCGGATCGAGTAAATTTAGATCGCCGCGTTCATCCAACATATGAATCAGCATGGCTGTGACGATTTTAGAGGCAGAAAATAAGCAAACTGGGGTATCGGGTGTGCCAATTTTCGCATCTGCCGCTAAACCATCGGGTGAATTACCTTGCGCATAACCAATGCTGCGATTTAACAATATTTGTCCCTGACGACGTAAACAGAGGCTGATGAAAGGGTAGTTTCCTGTTTTATATAGGGACTCTACACTGGCCCAAATGCTTTGAATTTGTGCGTCATTCATGCCACCCAGGGTAGCGGAGACCTCATCTTTAGAGCGAATCACGTGGTTGAGGTCATGGGGAACATAACAGGTATTGGCAGATAAAATTTTCACAAATTTCTCTCTATTTTTCGTTTTTATTGGATTTGAGTCTGATACTGAAAATCAGAATTGTCATGATTGTGCATGATTTGTGCAAAGCCGTCAGTTGCTGAATTGACTGCGAACATAAAACATTTTTGCAATATAGCGCTAGATCCCTTAAAATAATGCCTTGCTGTAGTGATGCACGGCAGTCAACTTGGTTTTGAAGAATCAATTTGATTTGTATCAAATGTAACTTATAAGCATCTCGGAGAAATCGAATGGCTTTAACAAACGCAGATCGCGCAGAGATCATTGCTAAATTTGCTCGCGCTGAAAACGACACTGGTTCACCAGAAGTTCAAGTAGCTCTTTTAACTGCTCAAATCAATGATTTACAAGGTCACTTCAAAGAGCACAAACACGACCACCATAGCCGTCGCGGTCTTATCCGTATGGTTAACCAACGTCGTAAGCTTCTTGATTACCTTAAAGGTAAAGACGCTACTCGTTACAGCGACTTGATTGCTGCTTTAGGTTTACGTCGTTAATTCGATTAAACTTTTATTTTCGGACTATCGCATTTTGAATGCTTTATTACTGAAAAAGAAAGTCTACCTTGCTTCTGTGAGGTAATGGGGAAGGGGCGAATGTTTCGCTCCTTCTTTGTGTCTTAAAATCATATTTTTAGTCTCTGGTGAGGTCGGCTTCTAAGCTTTGTCATTTATACAGTTGCCTGAAATGGCGATGTGAATGCCAAACCTTAGGGGTCTCCACTAGAATAAAAATCAGGAAAGAAAAATACATGTCTATGTTTAATATTATTCGTAAAGAATTCCAATATGGTCAACACACGGTTGTTTTAGAAACTGGTCGTGTTGCTCGTCAAGCAAACACTGTTGTGATCACCATGGGTGGTGTACAGGTTCTTGTTGCAATCGTTGCTCAACCAAAAGCAAAAGCAGGCCAAGACTTCTTCCCGTTGACTGTTAACTACCAAGAAAAACAATATGCCGCAGGTCGTATTCCAGGTGGTTACGGTAAACGTGAAGGTCGTCAGTCTGAAGCTGAAACTTTAATTTCACGTCTTATTGACCGTCCAATCCGCCCATTGTTCCCAGAAGGTTTCTACAACGAAATCCAAGTAACAGCGACTGTTATTTCTTCTGACAAAACCATGGAAGGCGATATCGCTGCAATGTTGGGTGCTTCAGCTGCGATGTCTATTGCTGGTGTTCCATTTGCAGGCCCAATCGCAGGCGCACGTGTTGGTTTAATCAACGGTGAATACATCCTTAACCCAACTTTAGAACAGCTTAAAGAATCTGATCTTGACCTTGTGGTTGCAGGTACTGAAGCTGCTGTATTGATGGTTGAATCTGAAGCGAAAGAGCTTTCTGAAGACCAAATGTTAGGCGCTGTACTTTTCGGTCATGACGAAATGCAAATTGCAATTCAAGCGATTAAAGAATTTGCTGCTGCTGCGGGTGCGGTTGAATCAACTTGGGTTGCGCCAGTTAAAAATGAAGAGCTTCTTGGCAAATTGAAAGATGCATTTGAAGCGAAAATCTCTGAAGCGTATACCATTGCTGTTAAGCAAGACCGTTACGCAGCATTAGATGCACTTCACGTAGAAGCTGTTACTCAGTTCGTTCCTGAAAATGATGAAACTGGCATTGCTGCTGAAGTTGACGAATTATTCGAAGACCTTAAATACCGTACGGTACGTGACAACATTTTGTCTGGTAAACCACGTATTGATGGTCGTGACACCAAAACAGTGCGTGCCATTGATGTTCAAGTGGGTGTATTAGACCGTGCACACGGTTCTGCATTATTCACACGTGGTGAAACACAGGCGTTGGTAACAACAACTTTGGGTAATACCCGTGATGCGTTGATGGTTGATACCCTAGCTGGTACTAAAACTGACAACTTCATGTTGCACTACAACTTCCCTGCATACTCTGTAGGTGAAACAGGTCGTGAATCTGGTCCTAAGCGTCGTGAAATTGGTCACGGTCGTTTGGCGCGTCGTGGTGTTCAAGCTGTTCTTCCTGCGGCTGATCGCTTCCCGTACGTGATTCGTATCGTATCGGATATTACTGAATCAAACGGTTCATCTTCAATGGCTTCTGTATGTGGTGCTTCATTATCACTTATGGATGCAGGTGTTCCATTGAAAGCGCCAGTTGCAGGTATTGCAATGGGTCTAGTGAAAGAAGGCGAGCGTTTCGCAGTTCTTTCTGACATTTTAGGTGACGAAGATCACTTAGGTGACATGGACTTTAAAGTAGCTGGTTCTGCGAACGGTATTACCGCGCTTCAAATGGATATCAAAATTGAAGGTATCACTGAAGAGATCATGGAAGCGGCATTGAACCAAGCATATGCGGGTCGTATGCATATCTTGAACGAAATGAACCAAGTGATTTCACGCGCTCGTCCTGAAATTTCAATGCATGCCCCGACATTCCAAGTGATCAACATCAACCCAGACAAGATCCGTGACGTGATTGGTAAAGGTGGCGCGACCATCCGTGCTATTACTGAAGAAACCAAAGCTGCAATTGATATTGAAGACAACGGTACCGTTCGTGTATTTGGTGAAACCAAAGCTGCTGCTGCTGCTGCAGTTGCAAAAATCCAAGCACTGACTGCTGAAATTGAACCAGGTACGATTTACGTCGGTAAAGTCATTCGTATCGTTGAATTCGGTGCGTTTGTAAACATCCTTCCAGGTACTGATGGCTTACTTCACATTTCACAAATCTCGAACGAGCGTATTGCAAACGTGGCAGACGTGTTGAAAGAAGGTCAAGAAATTAAGGTACAAGTTGCGGATGTAGACAACCGTGGTCGTATCAAATTGACGATGAAAGACATCGAACAAGTTTAATCTCTTGTCAATTCACATGGTGTTTGCCATGTGAATTGAGTTGTCTTAGAAAAGCCTTGAGCTTGGCCAATGTAAACTTTGGCTTGCTCAGGGCTTTTTTTATGGCATCATGCTGGCTAAGACAGACAATAATAAATGAGATATGCAAAGCTATTATTTCTATCAACATCCCACAGCACAGCATACCTATGTGCAGAAACAGCCAATTGCAGAGCAGGAAGCCGAGTTTATTTGGGTGGAGTGTAGCCGTGACGATGTGGTTAATCGGGCAGAACATTGGCAGCAGGACATTTATGCGGCAACGGGACTGTGGATGAATGAATATCATCTGCGCGATATTCTCAATTTAGACCACCCTTGTGCCTTTGATACTTTGGAAGATTACGACTTACTGATCTTTCGTAAGCTGATCACACCTGATGATCAAATCAAGCTTGATACGCAAGCGGCTGAAAAACATGAACGGGTTTTTGGTCTGGCGACGACCCCGATTAGTTTTATGCTCACGCCGCAAGTCTTGATTACGGTTAGAGAGCAGGGCAATAAAGAAGTTGAAAGCTATATTCAGCGTATGGAAACGGTACTGAGCCGTCCGATTGAGGAGCATAATAAGCCAAGAAAATTACCCGCAACGCCTTTAGATTTGACCTTGAGACTGCTCAATAATATGGTAGATGGTCATCTTGATTTACGTGTGCCGCTGACACGTCGAGTAGAGTTTTGGCAGCAAGAGCTTTTACAAGGGCATCGTCGTTTTACCAAGTGGCATCAACTGTTGCAAGAGAATATGGCTTTCCAACAAGTGGAAAATTTGTGCGAAGAACAAATTGAGACTTTGCAGGAATTACGCGATGAAATTGTCGATAACTATTCGCACTTGAAAGGGAAAAAGCGTAGCGAAAAACAAGACATCATGCTAGTACGTGTCGATGATTTAACCAGTCATATTGAACGTATTCAAAAGCATACCATTCGCTTGAGAAATGCAGTCCAAGCAGCCATTGATCTACATTTTTCAGCCATTGCCAATCAAACCAATGAAAACATGCGGATTTTAGCCATTATTACCGCGATTTTTGCGCCGCTAACCTTGTTGACAGGGGTGTATGGTATGAACTTCGAGTTTATTCCGGGGCTGAAGTCCCCAACAGGATTTTGGATCATGTTGGGTATCATGTTAATGACGACATTGATTCTGCTGTATTATTTTTATCGACGTCATTTGGTCGGGCGTGGCGAAAAAAGTGTTATTGATATGTTGGCACAGCAGCATGCGGATCAACATATGAATTTATTTTGGTTCATCGATTATGAGCCGATCAAGCAAACGGTGAAGGGCACCATCAAAGATTTAGAGAAAATCACCAAATTAAAATAATTCGGTGATTTTCCGCATAGACCATTAAAGCCAATGGGCTTTAAGGTATTTCTTTATATGCTGACGCTATCCTTGTTCAATTTATTATTCGGATATATGGGCGTCGCAGGGAGATTTAATTTAAGAGGTTTTTAACTGGGCTCCTTTTAAAATCCGGTAAAGCTGATCTTTAATGAACAACTTTTTGCGTTTGAGGGGCTCAATCTCTCCACGATGAATCCTGACAGGGTCTTGTTCGAGTAAACAAATTTCCTGATCGAGAGCTTCATGGTCGTCAAACATTTTAGAAAAATGCGGATTGTCTTCTCTAAGCTGTTGAATCATGTCTCGGTATTCAGGAAACATGAGCTTAGTCTTTTTATTACAAACTTTGAGTTTCATGGTTGCCGTCTAATCCTCTTATTCAAAAATAAAAAAAGAAAGAAAGGCATGCGCCCATCTTTCTTTATAGAACTAGTGTTGAGTCGTTTGAACTGGGTCAGTGAGATGTAAATGTTTTACTTCACGACGAAGTTTTTGAACTTCCTCAATCAAATCCAGCATCATTGCGACTGCAGTAAAGCTGGCATCAAAGTCACGTTGTAAGCGATAGGCTCGCCGTGCACGTGAGACATCATCACCAAAAAATTGGTGAATGCGGTTATCGGGTCGGTTAGGCAGAATGTCATATTCCAACAGCTGTAAAACCCATTCAGGACTTTGTCCGCAGGCTTCAGCAAAATGCTTTAAATCAAAGCTATGTTGTTCATCAACAATTTCAGCGTGTCGACATCCGTCTAAAATAATTTCACGATATTGAATAGTCGTCATAACTTTCTCCTTAAGACTGACGCGGCTTAAAGTGAGGGAAGGCTTCAGCAAAGGCTTGGTAGGCTTGCTGTTCTTGCTCACTCTGCGCAGGAGGTTGAACAATGTTTAAAATTAAATATAAATGTCCTGCCTTTTTGGCTGGAATCCCCTGATCTTTTAAACGGAGTTGCTGCCCCGTTTTGGCATTTTTCGGAATTTGAATTTGTAATGTCCGACCATTAGGGAGCGCGGCGGTGATGCTTTGCCCCAAAGCGGCTTCCCAAGGACTGATATTCAGTTGGTGATAGACATCAACTCCTTCAACGCGTGTGGTCTCCGTATCTTTGTAATAAATTTCGATATACAGGTCGCCATTTTCACCACCCTGAATACCTGACTGTCCTTGACCACTTAAGCGAATTTGTTGCCCTTCTTTCATGCCTTTGGGAATTTTAACTTCCAGCGTTTTGCGCTGAATTTCCGCTTCACCATAGGCATTTAAAGTAGGAATTTGTAAGGTAATAGTTTGGGTGGTACCGTGGAATCCAACCTCAAGATCGACCTCTAAACGCGCATGTTGGTCTTCGCCTTTATGGCGTGTGCTATTTTGGCGTTGATATTGATAGTTTGATCCTCCAAAACCTGAACCAAAACGGCCAAATAAGTCTTCAAATCCTGAAAAATCATGTGCCTGTTGCCCACCTTGGGCATTCCGAAATGCATCTTCAAAACCGCCAAAGCCTGCATTGGGGTTGAATTGCTGTGAGCCTTGCGGATGATCGAGTTCAAAGTCATATTCTGCTTTTTTCGTTTCATCACTTAAGGTGTCATAGGCGACATTCAATTCTTGCATACGTGCTTCAGCATCAGGCTCCTTACTGACATCGGGATGATACTTACGTGCCAATTTTCGATAGGCTTTTTTAATTTGTTCGGCGGTCGCATCTCGCGTTAAACCGAGTATTTCATAATGGTTCTTCGGCATAAATAAGATTAAATAAATTGATTAAGTTTCAATCATTATTCAGCCTTTCAGCAGATTTCAACAGTAAAGATATGTTCCTTATTGTTTCAAAACATGACAAGAAAAAAGCCCCGATGAAAGGGGCTTTGATGGATGAGGGATACTTAGTATTTGACCCATGTGATGTTGCGCCCACCGCCATTTTCGGTCGACGTTCCTCGAATTCGTAAGTGCTTACCATTGTTGCTGAGTCGTGCATATGCGTCATAACGTAGCCCTGTGAAAGGGTCGAGGAACTGTTCATGGCTATAGGTCGAATCTTTGGCATTGTCTAACTGCAAATGGCTGAGCGTTGTCATGCCGACGATGGGTTGATTTTTATTGACCCCATCACACTTGCTACAGTTTTCTATTTTTACCGCACCTGGAATTTCACGCGTACTTACGATGACTGCTTTATAGCTATTGTTTTTGTCTTTTTCAATCATGACGTCACTGAGAGAGTATCCTGTTTTATCATCGATAGTTTTCCATTTTCCGACCAAAGGATCAGTTGCTGCAAAACTGGAGAAGGCACATAAACTGCTGAGTACGAAAAGACTGCAAGAAAATTTCATGATGATAAAACCCCAATGGAAGAGAAAAATAAAGACATATAAAAATTATGGGTTTATTTATAACGAAATTTAAGCGGTGTGACCAGTGAAATATCTATGAATAAAAGTGATGAATCATTTGAATTATCTTATTTTTATGAGAACAAAGGCATAAAAAAAGAGCAATTTAGTTGCTCTTTTTTTATTGCACATGACGCGCTTAGCTTAAGTGTTCACCAAATAAACCCAAGGCTTCTTCTGCACTAAAGCTATATTGCGTGTTACAGAACTGGCAGTCCATGGTAATCGGGTTTTGATGTTCTAGCGTTTCACGAACGGCTTCAGCGCCAATTTGTTCAAGCGCTTGAGCACAACGTTCTTTCGAACAGGTACAGCCAAATTTCAGTACTTCAACTTCAGGTAAGCGTACTTCTTCTTCGTTGTATAAACGGTAAAGAATTTCACTGGATTCTAAATCGGTTAACTCTTCGATTTTGAGCGTTTCAGTCAACATGGTCAGACGTGGCCATAAGTCTTGATCAACACGTTCTTGTTCCTCTTCACTGTTACGTGGTAACAGCTGAATAAGTAAACCGCCAGCACGCTGGGCTGAACTGGCCAAAACGATACGTGTTGGAATTTGGGCAGACAGGTCATAGTACTGCATTAAACAACCCGCAAGATTTGGCTTGTCTAAAGCCACAATCCCTTGATAACGCTCACCAAATTCTGGCTCAATATTAATAAATAGTACAGGGCTAATGAGGGTGCTCAATACCGTACTGCTGCTGTCGGCAGCATTAAAGCGAGGATCTGCTTCATAATCCGCCAAGGCACGTACTTCACCAAGGTGATTACATTCAGCCATGGCCCATTTGAAACTACCTGAAGCCTGAATTTGTAAACTAATACGGCCTTTAATTTTTAAAGTACTGGCAAGTAATGCCGTGGCACTAAGCATTTCACCTAACAGCACTTGGACTGCAGGTGCATAATCACGCTGCGCCAAGATGGTTTGTAGGGTTTCTTCTAGATGAACCACTTCACCACGAACAGGACTATCTTCAATATAAAAGCGTTGACGCAAATCAGACATAAATTTCTCCAATATCCTGTCTTAATGGTGACGATATTGTAAAACACAAGTCATTTTACTTCATCCCGTGTGACATCTATTCGGTCATGTTGTAACTCACGTTGTAGGTCAACACCCACAGGGCTTTGACGGAGCTGCGTATCACTTTCAAATAAGTGTTCTAATTCGGCTAGAGCATTACGATGTGTTTCATAGACCTTCTGTTCATCGTTATAAATACTTTGCTGCTGTGCGAGTAGTTTTTCATCATAATCGCGAAATAACTCAATGCTCTTATAGGCATCTTGTTCTGCAATGCCTAAATTACGTAGGGCAAAATAGGCCATTCCTAAAGACGATAAATAGGTTTCACGCCAAATATGCTCTACCCCCAAGTCACGTAACAAATGCACATGATGTCGGTCACGGGCACGGACCAGCAAGTTTAAATCTGGATAATTGAGTCGAATATGCCGTGCCACATTCATGGAGTCTTCAATATCATCAATGGCTAATACAAACACTTTGGCATGTTCGATACCGGCTGCACGCAGGATATCGGGTTGAGTGGCATCACCATAGTAGAGTTTGCCACCATAGTTGCGAACGAAATCGACCTTGTCGATATTGCTGTCAATCGCCGTGAAGGTTTGGTGCTGTAAGTGAACCAGTCGTGCCACAATTTGGCCGACACGGCCAAAGCCAGCAATGATCATCGGGTTATGCTGTTCAGGAATCTCATCATAGACAGGTGTGGTTTCTTTCTCGAATAGAGGCACCACCCACGAACTCATTAGCCAGTACAGAATAGGCGTTAGAATCATCGACAACGTCACGATCAAATTGATCGGCTCTAAAATGGCTTGCGTAATCACGTGTTCACTCATGGCAACATTGAGCACCACAAAAGCAAATTCACCGCCTTGTGCCAAACAGGTTGCCAGCATCAAACTATTGCGCCATGAAAACTCGAAGTAGCGAGCGATGGCTGTTAAGGCCAGCAGTTTGACCAACATCAGCAATAACGCACCGCCAACAATCAGACTTGGGCTTTCCCACAGCAGCGAAACTTGCGTGCTCATCCCGACGGTCATGAAAAATAGACCGAGAAGTAGACCTTTAAATGGTGCAATACTGGCTTCCAGTTCATGACGGAATTCAGAGTCAGCAAGTAACACTCCAGTTAAAAATGCGCCCAAGGTGGTACTGATACCTAAGACATCCATCAGCGCGACTACGCCTAAGACAATAAACAAACCGACTGCGGTAATCAGTTCATGTGCGCCACTTTTGGCCACAAAGCGGAAAAAAGGGCGCATGAGATAGCGGCTAAATAAAAACAAGCCTGTAAAGGTAGCAACAATCGCTGCAAAGTAGGCCACACCATGATGGGTTGAGTTTGTCCCTGCAAGGAGTGGAATGACTGCAATCAGCGGAATCGCGGCAATATCTTGAAAGAGTAAAATGGAAAAGGACTGCTGACCAAAAGTGGTATTGAGCTGCTGTTTTTCACTGAGCAGCTGCAACACAAACGCAGTAGAGGAGAGGGCAAGGGCAAAACCAATCACGACACTGGCTGCAATCTGTTGTTGCAGGGCAAAAAAGACGATGCACGCCAGTAGCACGCCGCAGAGTGTTACTTGTAAACTGCCCATCACAAAAATGGATTTACGCATTTCCCATAAACGTTGTGGGCGAAGTTCGAGTCCAATAATGAACATCAAGAAAATCACGCCATATTCAGCGAGTTTATGAATGTCTTCAGGGTCATGGACGACATTGAATACACTGGGACCGAGTAAGATGCCCGTGAATAAATAGCCGAGTACCGTGGCAATCCCCAGCCGTTTAGCCAACGGAACGATCATCAGTGCCGCAGCCAAAAAGAGGGTGATTTTAAGCAGTAGAGACATTGCCCTGTCCTAAATTTTTTTCTTTATGTTGGAAGTTTAAGGGAGAACGCGACTCAGGTCTAAGCCTTATTTACGTCAAGTCTTAACTTAACTCTTGTGGATCAATATCAAGGCTCAATTTCATACCATGCGGTTTGTTGTGCCAGACATTTTGCCACCACTGACGAATGTAAAAATGCATCCGCGCTCGATCTTTGGACAGTAGTACCATATGCGCTTGATAGCGGCCTGCTTTACGTTCCATCGGCGCAGGAATGGGCCCCCAAATATCAATACTGTTTTCTGAGGCTTGGCGCAGTACTTGTGCATGCTCTTGTAAAAAGCTTTGGTTCAGTTCTTGGTCTTTGGATTCACAGCGCAATAAAGCCGCATAGCGATAAGGTGGCATCCATGCAGCTTTACGCTCTTTCAACGTTTGCTTGGCAAAGCTGCGATAGCCCGATTCCAGCAGGGTATTCAGCAAAGGATGGTCTGGACGTAGAGTTTGTAAATAGACTTCGCCTTTTTTCTCACCGCGCCCAGCACGTCCAGCGACTTGGATGATGAGCTGTGCGGTACGTTCTGTGGCGCGAAAGTCAACACTGAGTAAGCCCGAGTCGATGTCTAAAATCGCCACCAAAGTCACATAAGGAAAGTGATGTCCTTTGGCCAGCATTTGGGTGCCGAGCAAAATGATGGGTTCACTTTTTTGGATTTTGTTATAGATTCTTTGCCAGCTGCCGACCCGACTGGTCGAGTCACGATCCACCCGAATTACGTCAAAGTTGGGGAACAGTGCTTGTAGGTTTTCTTCAACTTTTGCGGTGCCTAAACCAATTGGTTTCAGTTCGCTATGCTGACATTGCGGGCAGTGTTCAGGCATGCGGTGGATGGTGCCGCAGTGGTGACAGTGCAAATGCTGGTAGGGCTGTCGATGCACGGTAAAATTGGCATCGCAGTGGGGGCACTTGGCCTGCCAGCCACAACTTTCACAAATCAACACAGGCGCATAGCCGCGACGGTTTAAAAAAATCAGCACCTGTTCTTTTTTGTCTAAGCGCTTTTGTACTTCATGAATCAGCTGTTGGCTGATGCCATTTTGTTTCTGTGCCACTTTCAGATCGATCACATGCATTTTCGGCATCACGGCCACACCTGCACGTTGGTCCAACTCCAAACGGGTCATTTTACCTTGTTCAACCAATGCATAACTGTCGATACTTGGCGTTGCAGAACCGAGGATAATCGGACAGTTTTCTAAGTGTGCACGGTATAAAGCCACATCACGAGCATGGTAGCGAAAGCCCTCTTGTTGCTTGAAAGATAGATCATGCTCTTCATCTAAGACAATCAAACCCAAATGCGGAAGGGGCGTATAGATGGCAGAACGTGTGCCAATCACAATTGAGGCTTTGCCCGTTTGCGCACTTTGCCAGGCTTGAAGGCGCTTAGAATCATTTAAACCTGAATGTAGTAGCGCAATATGACAGTGAAAACGTGACTGAAAACGGCTCACTGTTTGTGGGGTGAGACCAATTTCAGGCACTAATACCAAGACCTGTTTGCCTTGTTTTAAAATCTCTTGCATGACTTGTAAATAGACTTCAGTTTTCCCACTACCGGTTAAACCATCCAGTAAGAAAGCATGGTAGCTATGACGAGCTTTGAGAATGTTTTGAATGGCACGCTTTTGTTCATCATTGGGCGTGAGGGGCATTTGCGCCAGTGTCATAACTTGCGGTTTAAAGTCTTGAGCTTCAAGTATGCACTGGGTGATTTGCTTTTTTTCTAAGGCTTTTAAGGTCGCCGTTTCAATGCCAGCCAAATTTAGAATGTTTTCAGACGTTCCTGTGGGATGCAGCTTTAAAATTTTATAGGCATCTTGTTGTTTTTCAGAACGCTTCAATTTGTCTTCGGCATGATCATCAATCAGCTTCCACATCCGCGCCAGTAAATTATAGGGTTTACCTTGGCGTAAAAAGCTGGGTAAAGCAGCATGCATCACTTCCCCAATCGGAAATTGGTAATATTGCGCTGACCATGTCAATAAACTTAAAACTTTAGCATCTAGAATAGCGTTGTCATCGAGCAACTCAGTTATGGCTTTAAGTTTAAAACCTAAATCGAGTGGTTTCTCATCAGTGAGTTTCTCAACAATGACACCGACCACATTTTGGCGACCAAATGAGACAGCCACACGTGCACCCACTTCAGCTTGGTGGTATTGTTCAGCCGTTAAACTATAGTCAAAACAGTCATATAGGTAAACGGGAACAGCCACACGAATACGGTAGCTTGGTGTTGTGGAAAGTGTATTTTCTGGCATAAAAAGCTCAAAATGTCCTGATGAAATTGTCGTTGTGCGATGAATGAGTTGTGTTAGAGTGATGACATAATTTATAACTTAGAATATGAATGATTTTGGTGCCGACATGCAACAGCGCCAAATGACTAAATGGACAATTAGAAAGCGTAAACATGCCAGCATATCAATTTACCGCACTCGATGCCGCAGGAAAGCAGCAAAAAGGCGTGCTCGAAGGGGATTCAGCGCGTCAAATTCGGCAACAACTTCGTGATAAAGCACTGATTCCAGTCTCAGTTGATCCTGTTGAAAAAAAAGATAAGCACAGCAGTAAAACATGGTTTCAAAAACAAATTACCGCCTATGATTTGGCTTTATTGACACGTCAACTTTCTGTACTTGTGGCGGCGGCCATTCCGTTGGAAGAAGCCATTCGTGCGGTTGGAAAGCAGTCAGAAAAAGCACATGTACAAAATTTATTGATGTCAGTGCGTTCTAAAGTACTGGAAGGTCATTCATTGGCGCAGGGTTTACAGCAATCTGGACGTTTTCCAGAGTTGTACATTGCTACGATTGCCGCTGGTGAGCGTTCAGGACATTTGGACTTAATTTTAGATCAGCTGGCAGACTACACCGAAAATCGCTTTGCAATGCAAAAGAAAATCCAAGGCGCGATGATTTATCCGATTATTTTAATGCTGATGTCTTTTGCCATCGTGATGGGACTTATGACCTATGTGGTGCCCGACATTGTCAAAACCTTTGACCAAAGCAAAGATGCCTTGCCATGGATTACTGTTGCCTTGATGAAAGCCAGTGATTTTATTCGAGTGGCATGGCCATTTTTATTGGTGGGCAGTGTACTGGGCATCGGCTTATTACTGCGATTTTTAAGAACTACAGCAGGGCATTATGCCTTTGATCGTTTAACGCTCAAACTGCCATTATTCGGTAAACTTTCACGTGGTATAAATGCCGCACGCTTTGCCAGTACCTTATCGATTTTGACCCAGTCAGGTGTGCCCTTGGTGGATGCGTTAAAAATTGGCGCGGCGGTGAGTAATAACTGGGTGATTCGCGATGCGGTCAATCATGCCGCAGAAAAAGTGACTGAAGGTGGAAACCTTGCGACCCAGCTGGAGCGCAGTGGTTATTTCCCACCGATGATGGTACAAATGATTAAAAGTGGTGAAACGTCGGGTGAATTGGATCGGATGTTGGAGCGCGCATCGACCATGCAAGACCGAGAGGTGACAACGCTCATATCGACCTTGCTGGCTTTACTTGAGCCACTGATGTTGGTTCTGATGGCAAGCATTGTCTTGGTGATTGTCATCGCTGTAATGCTGCCGATCGTCAACATGAACAACATGATTTAATTTTAAAAATATAAGATAGAAGAGAAAATTCACATGCAATCAAAAATCTATAGACGCCAAGCTTCAGGCTTTACCTTAATTGAAGTCATGGTGGTGATTGTTATTTTAGGTGTGTTGGCAGCCTTAATTGTACCCAATGTGATGGGACGCGGTGAAAAAGCCAAAGTGGATACCACTGTCATTACCCTTAAAGGGGTTGCTGCGGCATTGGATCAATATAAATTGGACAATGATAAATACCCTTCGATGCAAGAGGGTGGACTAGACGCTTTGGTGAATAAGCCTGAATCTGCAAAAAATTGGTTGCCCGGCGGTTATGTGAAAGGTGGATATCCGAAAGACAGTTGGGACAATGACATTCAATATGTTGCACCTGGGACCGATGGACGACCATTTGATTTATATTCTTTTGGTGCAGATGGACAGCAAGGTGGTGAAGAAACCGATGCTGATATTCAGTATCAACCTTAATTGAGAATTATTATATATTGGGTTTAATTGAATATATCATTACAGTACATAGGTTATGTCAATGTGGACTGTAATGATAATACATCTTAATTTAAAATTAATATTTAAGATTATGATTTTAAATTATTAAATATAATAAGCATCAGCTGAGATTTATAATAAGAATTATTCCCATATTTGTTGATTACAAATAATGTAAATTATGGATAAAAATAGGCTTTTTATTTATTTAAATCCTTGCATAATGTTCTCGATGGCAACTGATTTGCCTGAGGAGAATAGAATGAAAGCATTAACCTTGTTGGATGAAATGAGCCAATTCCATTGGTCGATGCTCAAATCTGTTCTTTTGATTTTGAGTATGCTTCCTGTTGCTCAAGGTGTTTTAAGTGTCTGGCAGTCGACTGAAGGCAGCAGCCAAATTATGGTGGGTTTCTTTGCAATCAGTCTGTTCAGCACATGGGCGGTTTTGAGCTTTTGGTCTGCGTTAAAAGCAACCGTACTCACACTCGATCAAGTACAGATTACAGCATTAGAACAAAAAGTGGTCATGTTCTACCGTTATACCCCGATGCTCTTTTTAGCTGGTATGGTGTCCTATATGGTCAGTCAAATTTAATACTGACATTCATAGTTGTGATAAAAAAACCGAGCACATACGCTCGGTTTTTTATTGCGTCATGAAGAATGGCGGAAAGATAGGATCGCTTGTCTGTTTCGTTGTATATAATCCTAGTGTTCGCTCCCTATACTGTAGAAAATATAAATATAGAGTGAAGTATGGAACAGATTGATTGGGCAGATTTTTTAAAAGTCGAGCTTCGAGTCGGGCGTATTATTCAGGCCGAAGTCTTTGAGCAAGCACGTAAGCCCGCTTATATTTTACATGTCGACTTTGGCCATGAAATTGGCATTAAGAAATCGAGTGCGCAGATTACTGAGCGTTATCAACCTGAACTGTTATTGGGTAAGCTGGTGGTGGCGGTGGTTAACTTTCCAAACAAACAAATTGGTCCCGTCCAGTCTGAGTGCTTAGTGACTGGCTTTCATGATTCAGACGGCGTGGTGCTGTGTGTGCCTGATACAGATGTTCCAGTAGGCACCAAGCTACTCTAGCTGAAAAAGAAAAACCCAAGCTCAGCTTGGGTTTTTCTTTGGAAAAGTCTGATTTAACAATAGCAACTATCGACGAGACTTAAACGATACATCGACTTTACGTGGACGATAGATCCAGCCCAAGATCAGTAAAAAGACTGAAAAACCTAAAATTGGCCAGTCACTTAAACGGGTATACAGCGTTTGACCTTGCATAGCAGGCAGTTCGCCACGAAGCACGGTTGCCACATCTTGTGGGGCACGTTTTACGATATGCCCTTGATGGTCAATAAACGCCGTCACGCCTGTATTAGTGGCACGGATAAACCAGCGTCCATTTTCTTTGGCACGCATTTGAACCATCTGTAAATGCTGTAAAGGGCCTGCGGTTCCTGTAAACCATGCATCGTTGGAAACTGTCACCAAGAAATCACTTTGGCTGGCATTACGACGCGTCAAGTTCGGATAAGCCACTTCATAGCAAATGGCTGCGCCTAAATGCTGCTGATGAATAGAAAGCGGTTGTTGCTGTTGTTCACCACGCGAAAAACCACTCATCGACGGATCATTCTGCATGGCTGGCAAGACCCATTTCAGTAAACCAGATAGTGGAATATATTCACCAAAAGGCACTAAACGTTGCTTTTTATAGAGTCCTTCGGCTTCAGCACCATTGGCCATAATACTGTTGTAGTACAGTGGTCGACCTGCCGCTTCAGAGCCTGAAATATCCCAGTATGGAATACCGGTGACCCACGCCGTGTTGGTTTTCTTGGCCTGTGCCGTCATTGCAACTAAAAAGGGTTCGATATCACTCTGGAACATCGGAATAGAGGATTCAGGCCAAACAATGAGGTCTCGTCCCCATTCTGTTTTGGTTAAATCCGCATAGATTCCAAGTGTTTTCAGTTGATACTCAGTGAGCCATTTTAAGTCTTGTGGGATATTGCCCTGAATTAAAGAAACCGATAATGGTGGTGTATTTTTTGCGGAGACGAATTCAATTTTTGATGCGCCCCATGCGCCAAGCACCAATAAAACAGAGGGGATGACCCAAAAAACGCGGCGGTTTAAAACTTCGACCAGTGCGCAGGCCAACACCAAGACTACAAACGATACCCCGAAGATACCAAATAATGGTGCATACCCATCCAGTAAGCGTTCGGTAAAGGCATAGCCTGCAAACAGCCATGGGAAGCCTGTGAAAACCCAAGTTTTCGCCCATTCAAAAAGCACCCAAAGCGGGGCGAAGGTTAGGGGTGTTTCAGGGAAAAAGCGGCGGTAAATAAAGCTTTGGACAGCCGTGAATAAGCCCATGACCAAGGCCATAATGCCGATCATGCCCACACTTAAGGTACTATTGGTATCGCCATAGACATGGATGGAAGTGTAGAGCCAAAAAGCCCCCACGAACCAGAGGCCAAAACCATAGGCCCAACCAATACCAAAGGCCTGTTTTGCACTGCGCCTGCGTAAAGTGGTATAGAGCAGTGCAGGTGATAAGATTGCCAACCACCAATAATGATAAGGGGCGAGTGCAAAACTAAAGACCGCCCCTGAAAATAAGGCAATTAAAAGTGGATAAATTAAAGGTAACTGTTTTTGTTGTGGATTGGGGGTTAACAGTTTGTCAAAGTAAGCTCTCATTTACGAACGGCTCGAATCAGATGAATAGAACGTGCATCTGCTTCTACAATGGTAAATTCCCAATTTTCAAGATCAATCACCTGACCTTGTAAATCACTCACTAAACCAATTTCTTGAAGCAATAAACCGCCCACAGTTTCAACCTCATCATCAGAAAAGTCTGCATCTAAAAGATTGTTAAAGTGTTCGATTGGTGTAAGTGCTTGAACCAGCCATGTATTTGCGGTCGTTGGGTCATTATCGGGAATAATATATTCCGCCTCTTCATCGATCTTGTCGTGTTCATCTTCAATTTCACCGACAATTTCTTCCAAAATATCTTCTAGCGTCACTAAACCTGAGGTCGTGCCATATTCATCAATTACCACCGCAATGTGCGTTTGGGTATTTTTCAACATGCGAAGTACTTGGTCTGAGCGTGCGCTTTCAGGGACATATAAAGGTTGGCGCATCAGCGCACGTATATCCACTTTATTGTTTGGTTCAGTCAAAAAAGGCAATAAGTCCTTGGCTAATAAAATGCCCACGACATTGTCTGGTTGATCGGATGAAAAGACAGGGAAACGTGAATGTGCCGACTCAACCAAGGTATGCAAAATGTCGAGTAACTCATCATCTTCTTGTAGGCTGATCATCGATGTACGCGGTGTCATGACCTCGCGGACTTTGGTTGCTGGAAGGTCTAATACGCCTTCTAACATCGCAACAGTGTCGGGTTCTAAAAAACGACGTGAATCTTGAACTAACTTTAACAGTTCATCGCGAGTTTCTGGCGCGGTACCTAACCATTTGCGTAAGCCACGCATTCCCCACGACGGGCCTGATTCCTCGTGCATGATCTTTCCTAAAGACTCTTAATATCTAAAAAACTTAATTTTATCATACCGTAGAAAACACACTTGTCTATTGTAATTAAGCAAGGATTGCATGAATGATTAGATCAATACTTTTAAATACGAGGTTCATCTGCCATCAAGCTATGCAAACAGATATGCGAAATGGGCAGTTGTGTTAAAATTGGCAAGTTTTTAAATTTTTGAGTTCATATATGTCTGATTTGGAAGTGAGCCCAAGCATCCAATTAAACACCCGTGGTTTACGCTGTCCAGAGCCTGTGATGATGTTGCATCAAGCCATTCGCAAGTCTAAATCTGGAGATGTAGTCGAGGTGTTTGCAACTGACAACTCCACTTCATGGGATATTCCTAAATTTTGTATGCATCTTGGGCATGAACTTTTGCTGCAAGAAGAGCGCTTAGACGAAAACGGCAATAAAGAATTTCATTATTTAGTTAAAAAGGGTTAGGACATTTGTCTTAGCCTTTTAAAATGTACTTGAGTAAAGAAAAAGAAATCAAGTTCATCCAAGGAAATCAGAATGAAAAGAATAAATGTGTTCTTATGGGCTCATATTTTTGCATTATTTTGTTCAATTTCTTGGGCAAAATCTTGTGAAGTTCCTGTAGGTACGATGAATGTTGCAGGTTTAAAAATTGGACAGCATATTCGTGAATTTCAACAGCATCATCCCACCGCAAAAACGGTTATTTTAGGGGGCGATAATTATCAGTTTGAATTTGCACAAGGTGTAGATACACAAATTAAAAAAGCTGGTGTGAGCTGGGTTCAGCATATTCGTTACGATCCGCATTCTAAAATGATTATTTCATACAGTTTAAGTTTTCTAGATGGGCCACTTGCGACGTATGAAACCGATTTAGATGTTTTTAAAAGTCGAGTATTAAAACGCTTTCGGGTGGCGCAAAACGGTTGGAAACAAGCTGAAAATAAATATGTCTATCAGTGTGCCGATTATCGGATTGAAATTTATCAAGATCATGGGGTTGGACATACCGCGATAGGGCCAACAGTGATGGTTTTTAGCAAAAAGTCAGATGCCTATTAATTAAAAAAAATCCCTTCAGTGCTGAAGGGATTTTTTAATCTAAAAGCGATTACTTACTCGGAAATGCGCCTCAGCGCAAGCCCGTTTTAACATTACATGTTCGGTTATGCGACACGGTTAGCAAAGCAACTGCTTTGCCGTGTCGCAAGGAATTACATATTAGGGTAATTCGGACCACCACCACCCTCAGGCGTTACCCAAGTAATGTTCTGAGATGGATCTTTAATATCACACGTTTTACAGTGCACACAGTTAGCTGCGTTAATTTGGAAACGCTTCGAACCATCGTTCTCTTCCATAATTTCATAAACACCCGCAGGGCAGTAGCGCTGAGCTGGCTCGTCCCATTTTGGTAGGTTTACATTCACAGGAATAGACGCATCAGTCAGTTTCAAGTGTGCTGGCTGATTTTCTTCATGCACCGTATTCGATACAAATACTGAAGATAAACGGTCAAAGGTCAACCTACCATCGGGTTTTGGATAGTTCGGTTTCACTGTTGCTGCATCTACAGTTTTCAGTGTACTGAAGTCAGGCACTAAGTCATGCAGAGTAAACGGGACCTTAAACACATTCTGGTCGATGAAGTTAAATGCACCACCACCGAACGTGCCAAATTTGTGCATTGCTGGGCCAAAGTTACGAGAACGATATAACTCTTCTTTTAACCAGCTGTTGTTGAACTTGTCTGTGTAAGCGGTTAACTCTTTTGCAAAGAAGTCTTCACCTTCAAGCACACGTGCAATGGCAAGATCACCACCTTTTTCAACGCCTGCTTGAATCGCTTCGAATACCGCTTCGCCACACAACATGCCCGATTTCATGGCAGTGTGAGAGCCTTTAATTTTAGCGAAGTTTAGGAAGCCTGCATCATCACCAATTAAAGAACCACCTGGGAAGGTGAACTTCGGCAGAGAGTTGAAACCGCCTTTGACAACAGCACGTGCGCCATAAGAAATACGCTTACCGCCTTCAAGATACTGTTTAATCAGTGGATGCGTTTTCCAGCGTTGCATTTCTGCAAATGGATACATGTGTGGGTTTTCGTAAGATAAATCTACGATCATACCCAAAGTAACTTGGTTGTTTTCAGCGTGATATAACCACCAACCACCAGAAGAACTGGTTTCAGCTAGAGGCCAACCTGCACCGTGCATCACCAAACCTGGTTTGTGTTTTGCAGGGTCAATTTCCCATAGTTCTTTGATGCCGATACCATAGTGTTGCGGGTCTGCATCTTTATCGAGATCGAACTTGGCAATTAGGCGCTTACCTAAATGACCACGACAGCCTTCCGCAAAAATGGTGTATTTGGCATGCAGTTCATAGCCTGGGGTAAAGTTATGCGTTGGTTCACCATCTTTACCAATCCCCATATCACCAGTTTGGATACCTTTAACCGTACCATCAGCATGATAAAGAATTTCAGACGCAGCAAAACCTGGGAAAATAGAAACTTCTAATTCTTCAGCTTTTTGGCCTAACCAACGCACCACGTTACCAAGTGAAATCACATAGTTGCCATCATTATGCATGGTTTTAGGAACCATCCAATGCGGCGCTTCTTGTGACTTTTCAGCAGACATTAAGAAATACGTTTTATCTTCAGTTACTGGAACATTTAAAGGCGCACCTTCTTCTTTCCAGTTTGGGAATAACTCATTGATCGCACGCGGTTCGAGCACAGCACCTGAAAGGATATGCGCACCAACTTCAGAGCCTTTTTCTACGACACAAACGGACAGATCATTAAGGTTGTTTTCAATTGCAAGTTGACGAATTTTAATCGCAGCAGAAAGGCCAGCAGGGCCTGCGCCAACGATGACTACGTCAAACTCCATCGATTCACGTTCGATGTGTTCCATGTAGGACTCCTCATATGGTTAAAGGTGGCAACCGTTTTGACTCAAAGAACGGTGCTGCCATGAGTGTTCTTAGTTCCCAGACACAAAATTTATCATCGTGTCTTTTATATTGTGAGCTAGTATAGGTTTAAACCGAGTTCTAGCCAATTGGCTGAATCATATTATTTTTCCGTCAGACAGGCATGAATTTTATGGATAAGCAGCACAACTCAGCAAATCCGACGAAAAAAGTAGCTATTGCTGATAATAAAAACTTAACCGGTATTGCACAATACATAAAAGGTGGACAGTCCGGTCACAAAAGGTCAATCCCCCCTTTAGATCAATGGCACCCAAAGCATTGTGGCGCAATGGATTTGAAGGTTTTAGCCAATGGAGAATGGTGGCACGAAGGTCAATTGATCAAACGCCAAGCCATGATTGAGCTGTTTGCAACGGTACTTTGGAAAGAAGAAGATAAGTTTTATCTCAAAACTCCTGTCGAGCAGATTGAAATCGAGGTTGAAGATGAACCTTTATTTGTCAATCAAGTCGAGCAAGTCGAAATTGCAGGAAAAATCTACCTACAACTGACCACGACCACGCATGATGTGGTGATTGTTGATGAAGACCATCCCATTTTTATGCGTGCCTTCCAAGGGGAGCTACGTCCTTATGTGCATGTTCGTTTTGGCATCAATGCACTGATTCAGCGTGCTGCTTTTTTTCATTTGGTGGAAATGGGTGAGCTAAGCGACGATGCGGAGGGTCAGGTCAAACTGAGCTTACAAAGTGGTGATTTGCTATTGCAATTAGGCACCTGAGGTTTAAGCTTGATTGATCTTTTAACTTTATACTGCAACGAGTTCTCATGAGTGCCATTCAGCCCTTATTTCCTCTGATCAACCCCATGCCAAAAGCGACAGCCGATGCGCCAATCGGGATATTTGATTCGGGGATAGGCGGCTTATCCATCGCTCAAGAAATTGCCAAGCATTTACCGCATGAACGATTTATTTATTTTGCCGATACCGCACATGTGCCTTATGGGCCGCGCGATGATCAAAATATCCGAGAATTGACTGCACAAGCGATTGAGTGGCTTTACCGCAAAGGCTGTAAGGTTGCAGTTGTGGCGTGTAATACTGCTTCAGCCTTTAGTTTGGATTATTTACGCGAGCACTATGGCGACAACTTCCCGATTATCGGCCTTGTTCCTGCCCTAAAACCTGCGGTATTGCAAAGCAAATCCAAAACAGTAGCTGTTCTAGCGACCCCTGCGACCTTTCGCGGGCAGCTGATTAAAGATGTGGTTGAAAAGTTTGCACAGCCTTCGGGAGTCACGGTGATTCCAGTGACTTGCTTAGATTTAGTACCTTTTGTTGAAAGCGGCGCACAGATGAGTGCGGCATGTTTAGCCACTTTAAAAGATATTTTACAACCCGTTGTCGATCAGGGTGCAGATTACTTAGTTTTAGGCTGTACCCATTACCCTTTTTTGAAAATAGCGATACAATCTATTTTTGGTCAGAAACTGACATTAATTGACTCTGGACTGGCAGTTGCACGACAAACAGCCCGTATTTTAATCAAAAATGAGTTATTATTTGAACAAAATAATGATGGTGATGTTCGAATTGAATGTTATGTCAGTGGAAATAATGCAGAAAGTTTGAGACCCATCTTACAACTTTTGCTTGAACCAGAACTAAATTGGACTATTTCAAATATATCTGATTAATTTTTAAACAAATAAGTCGAGTATTTTGATATATAGTCAAAAATTGCAACCTAATATGCTTGAGTTAGTCACAGTGTCTATCTAATGGAATTTGGGGGATAGGATGCTGCGAAGAATAATGAGGATAACCGATGCTCGATAAGCGTTATCAAGTGTTTATAACCACCTCTGGAAGCGAGATGCAACCAGAGCGGATCATTTTGGCCCAAACTTTAGTGGGCATGGGATTTTTTTCTTGGGGATTAGAACAACGGACACCACTTTCAACAGCTTTTGCACGTCGTCAGATCGATGACTGTGACTATGTCATATTGTTGCTGGGCAGCAAATATGGCGAACAGTCCGTGTCAGGGGTGGGATATATGCACCTTGAATACATTTATGCGGTCACCAAACAAAAGCCGATTATTGTATTTATGCATGATGATCCTGATGCCCGTGAGTTATGTTTACATGACGACAAAGCTGAGCTGCGTGAAAAATTCAAAGAGTTTAGAAAACTACTCCAAAACGAAGTCGATCAGGTTTTCACTTATCGCACCATGCGTGACTTGGAAATGGCCGTTCGCTTGAATATGACGCAAATGCTAGAGCGCTATCCTGTATTGGGTTGGGTACGTCCGCAGAACACCCAAGTGTTGCATGACGAAATTGATAAACTCAAAGCCAAATTGGTGCAATTGGAAACTGAAGCGGGTAAACGTGAAGTCGATCCATTTTTGTCTTTACCCAAAGTAGCTATGCATGATTTTTTTGCTTTTGATTATCGGATGCATGCCTATCAAGATGGCAATTTTAAAGAGCTGAAAATTCAAAAGCAGATGACTTGGGCGCAATTACTCTCGGTTTTGGGGACAACCTTTATTCACCCCACTCCTGAAGAGTATTTCTCCAAACGCATAAATGAGTATTTAAACGAAACTGGTTTGAATGATGCACGTCTAGAAATGCCTCGTGCCCATGCTGTTGCGCGCTCGCAAATTAATATTCGTGCTTTGCACAGTATCAAAATGCAAATGCGTCAAAATGATTGGATTGTTCAGTCGGGTCGAGATGATCGTCAGCGCATGCTTTGGCAGTTGACACCGAAGGCGACTAAACTTTTGGAGAGTAATTTATTGGAAAAGGATCGGCCTTTTCAATTTCAATCTTCGTAGTTATCCATTTAGAGAATGAACTGAAAACTGTTACAGTAGAGACATTCGAAAACGAGCCACGAGGGCTGAATGTCTACTGCAATAAAAGCAAAAGTTACTGTTATTTTGGCAAATTTGGGAACGCCTGATGCACCGACAGCTTCAGCAGTGCGTCGCTTTTTGGATCAGTTTTTGTCAGACCAGCGAGTGATTGAAATTCCCAAACCGCTTTGGCAGATTATTCTCCGTTTATTTATTTTGCCGTTTCGCCCTAAACGCGTTGCCCATGCTTATGAGATGGTGTGGGGCAGTGATTCTCCAATGAGAGAAATTTTGCTGACTCAAGTGGCCGCGTTACAACAGCAGTTGATTTTGCAATACCCTGAGTTTGAGCTGAATATCGTCCCTGCGATGACCTATGGTAATCCAGGCATTCAGCCCTTGCTCTCTGAATTGAGTCAAAAACCACAAGATCATATTGTGCTCTTTCCTTTATTTCCGCAGTACTCTGCGACATCCAGCGCGCCTTTATATGATGCTTTCGCGAAGTGGATTCCAAAGCAGCGCAATTTGCCGGGGCTGAGCATTATTCGCGATTATTATCAGCACCCTTTATACATTCAGGCATTGGCGCAAAGTGTACGCGATTTCCGTGCTGAACACGGGGTAACTGAAAAGCTGTTAATGTCTTTTCATGGTATTCCACAGCCTTATGCCGATAAAGGTGATCCCTATGCCGACCGTTGCCGCATCACAGGGCAGTTGGTGGCGGCAGAGTTAGGCCTAGCGGAGGACGAATGGGCAATCAGTTTCCAGTCCCGCTTTGGCAAGCAAGAGTGGGTGAAACCGTATACGGATACCTTACTGGCCGAATGGGCGGCGCAGGGGGTGAAATCGGTGCAAATTATGAGTCCGGCGTTTTCAGCGGATTGCTTAGAAACTTTAGAGGAACTGGCGATTCAGAATGCTGAATTGTTTTTGTCTCAAGGTGGAGAGCGGTATCAATATATTCCAGCCTTGAACAGCCGCGGAGATCATTTGCAATTGCTCAATACGCTGGTTCAGGCTAATCTTGATGCCTTAAAACAGACATTAGCCAGCAAAACGAATTGAGGTTGATACGCTATGTTGCAAGTTAAAATTGTGCCTGTAACGGCATTTCAACAGAACTGTTCCATTGTTTGGGACAGTGACAGTAAAGAAGCAATTTTAATTGATGCAGGTGGGGAGCCTGAGAAGCTTAAAGCAGAAATTGAAGAGTTGGGTTTGACAGTCAAAGCGTTGTGGTTGACGCATGGGCATTTAGATCATGCTGGAGCAGTTGGGGCATTAAAAAAACTGTGGGATGTCCCTGTGATTGGCCCGCATAAAGAAGATGCCTTTTGGTTGGATATGATCCAAGAAGTCTCGCAGCGTTATGGTTTTCCTATTCCTGAAAAGGTAGATGTCACGACATGGCTTGAAGGCGGTGAAGTCCTTAAACTGGGAGATGAAGCGTTTGAAGTACGTTTTGCCCCTGGACATACTCCGGGTCATGTGATGTTTTATAACAAAAACTATGGTCTGCTGTGGACCGGCGATGTGTTGTTTAAAGGCTCCATTGGTCGTACCGACTTTCCGCGTGGCAATCATCAGCAGCTGATTGACTCTATTCAGCGTGAATGCTTTAGCCTACCCGATGAGACGCAGTTCATTTCAGGACATGGCCCAATCAGTACCATTGGTTTTGAAAAACAACATAACCCCTTTGTGGCAGGAAAAGCAGGCTAAGCGCTTTGTGGTCTTATTGAAAAATAAAAAAAGTCAGCAGCTGCTGACTTTTTATTTGCGAAATGGATTATTCAAAATGTGTTGGGTTTCTAGAGCAAACACGATAGAGAATAAGGCCACTAATAGTCCAACCGAGAGGATCAACAGATCTTGCATATAGATGCCAAAACTGAATAGACAGATCGCGAGTAAAACGCCAATTAAAACAATAGTCTTACTCAGGATGTTCATCTTATCCCCCTTTAGGATGTTATTTTTGTGACTTGATCATGCTGTGAGCATGTACCAATTTTTGGGGGAGTATAGTCGACGAATTATCCTTTTAAGCGAATATTAAGATATTAAATAATGAACAATTTCTCTTAAAATATGAAAAATATCATGAAATTAAACATATTATTCTTCTGAGTTTTCTGCTTGCGGTGCATCTTGCGTTGGCAGGCGATATTCATCATTGGCCCATGCACCTAAGTCGATCAGTTTGCAGCGTTCAGAACAAAAAGGACGAAAGGCGTTGTCTTCCCATTGACTCATTTCTCCACAACGGGGACAAGGGAAAGTGTGTGGCATGGTCGACTCCAGATAAAATTTTCGGATTGAAATAGGCAAAAACGTTGGCAGTTGTTAGACTGATGCGGTTTTTTTCTTAGTTTGATCTGATTATGCCGATTCGTCAATTTCAAGCCCAGCGTATGCATGCGCCTCGTGATTTTCAAATGATCAGTCCTGATCCACTGTGTGTGGAAATTGGGGCGGGCAAGGGTAAACATGCTTTATTGTTTACGGCCAATCATCCTGAGAAAAAGCTGATTGCGGTTGAGCGTACCCGTGAAAAGTTTGTGGCGATGCAGAAACAACATGGCTTAGAAGGTCAGCAGAATTTACAGCTGGTACATGCCGATGCCTTGCCGTGGGTGGTACATGCCTTGCAACCGCAGCAAGTTGAACAGTTCTTTATTCTTTATCCCAACCCTGAACCGCATAATCCTGCACAGCGCTGGTTGAATATGCCGTTTTTTGAGTTTCTGATTTCACGTTTACAAGTGGGTGGACAAATTACTTTAGCCAGCAATATTCCTGAATATATCGAAGAAGCACAGCAACAGTTGATTGAGGTGTGGAAGTTACCGTTTGTAAAAGAGCGCATCGCGGATAGTTCTGCGAGGACGCATTTTGAAATTAAATACTTAGAACGAGGCGAGCTCTGCCAACAGTTGATCATCACCAAACCTGAAGGTTATCGCACGCGCTTTGACGCGTTTCAGGCTTTGCAAGGTCAGACCCCACAGGTGCAATCTTCGGATCAAGCTGAATAAATCATGCCAAAGCGTATTGCAATTATTGGGGCGGGCCCAGCAGGTTTGATGGCGGCAGAAGTGTTGAGCCAATATGATGTTCAGGTCGATGTGTTTGAACAAAAACCATCTGCTGCACGTAAGTTCCTGATGGCGGGTAAAACAGGACTGAATATCTCTCATGCAGAACCTGTGGAGCAGTTTATAGGTCGTTATGATCAAGCTGAATGGCTAGCACCTTGGATTCGTAAGTGGGATGCCAACTGGATTCAGGCATGGATGAAAGGTTTAGGCATTGAGTCCTATGTCGGAACGTCTGGGCGTATTTTCCCGATTGAAATGAAAGCTGCGCCTTTATTACGTGCATGGTTGAAACGCTTGGTTGAGTCAGGCGTCAAGTTTTACTATCGTCATCAATGCCTCAGCCTCAAAGAGCATACGCTTGAAATTAAATCTTTGCTTAGCGATCAAGCGCATAGTCAGAGCTATGATGCGATCGTCTTGGCTTGCGGAGCGGTGTCATGGTCTCAGCTCGGTAGTGATGGCGCATGGCAAAACTGGTTGGAGGCCGATGAAATTGAGCCTTTTCAAGCCAGCAATGCTGGGGTAGAACATGAATGGTCTACCTATATGCAACCCATCTTTGGGCAGCCACTGAAACGTATCGCTGCATGGGTGGGCGATGCCGAAAAAAGTATGGGTGATATCGTCATCACCCATTATGGACTAGAAAGTGGTTTGGTCTATAAGCAAGGTCGAGCGCTGCGTGCGCAGCAAAAACAGCTCCAACCTTTAGTGTTAACGCTTGATTTACTGCCAGATGTCACTGTTCAAGAATTGGCTGTGCGTCTGAAACCCACAAAAAAACAGTCTTTAAGTAATGTTTGGCGTAAAGCTGGTTTAGATGCAGCTAAGGCAAGTTTAGTGCGAGAGTTGGTTGCAAAAGAACACTGGAATCGCCCTGAACAACTGGCGCAGCAGGTGAAGCAATTACAGATTCCTTTAACTGGTTTTCGTCCGATTGAAGAAGCGATTAGTTGTGCTGGCGGTGTGCGCCGTGAAGGCCTAAGCTCGCAGCTACAATTAAAATCCAATCCCACCGTTTTTTTATGTGGGGAAATGTTGGACTGGGATGCACCCACAGGTGGCTATTTACTCACTGCATGTTTTGCAACCGGACGTGCTGCGGGTGAGGGTGTGATGCAGTATTTGAATGTGGCAAAAAATTCGCCATAAGCGATGCAACTGAAAATCAGCTGTGCTAATTTGAATAAAAAATTCAAGGAGCATCATGATGTCGGATCTTCAGCAGTATGTGGGCAGCTGCCTATGCGGTGCAGTGACTTATCAAATTGATGGGCCGATTGGCGATATTATTCAATGCCATTGTCAAAAATGTCGCAAGGCCAATGGAACGGCATATGCAACCAATGCACCGATTGCTAAGGCGGATTTTAAACTGACCTCTGGTCAGGACGTTGTAAAAAAATATGCATCGAGTACAGGCACAGAGCGCTGTTTCTGTGGCAACTGTGGTTCACCTCTTGTCAGTATTAAAGCTGAAACACCTGAGTTTTACCGTTTGCGGATCGGCACTTTAGATACCCCGTTACAGCAAAAGCCGACGCAGCATATTTTTGTGGCATCTCAAGCCGAGTGGGACAACATTTGTGATGCATTACCACAATATGCTGAACGCCCATAGTTAGAACACATACAAAGAAAAGGGATCATCTGATCCCTTTTCTTTTTCCGCGATTGAGTTAGTAGCCTGTCGACATCGTATCTTGAGCTTTAGGATACTGCGACTGCCAGTGTTCAAGTTGCTCTTGGGCATGAATGAGCTCACCGAGGCCTTTCACGTTATCATGTGGTGCTGCGGCTTTATCTTGGATGATTTTGGCTTGGTTATCCCAATATTGGTACATCAAAGTTTGAATGTAGCGCCCTTGTTCTGTTTTTAAATCCAGCTCTTTCAGCATATTCAGTGCAGACTGAATGTTGTCTTGTTTGTGTGTTTTTGCAAATTCATCCGTGAGCGTGCCTGCTTCGCGCATTTTTATCAGCTCATCTTCCATTTCATCACTCATGCTACTAAAGCGCTGGTCATAGTCGACTAAGAGCGCAATATCGTGTGGATCATTGGTTGTTTTAGCAAAACTTTTGACAGGTTCAGAGCTGAGTTCTTGCAGAATTTTATCATCGGTCGAAAGCGCGTCTTGCTCAGCAGATTCATTGGCTTTGTTACAGCCTGTCAGGATTAAGCTACCACCTAAAACAAGTGGCAGTAGAACCTGTTTCAATGAAAGAGTATGTGGGTTCATATCGGTGTCCTATTATTCTGCTATTTTTTGAAAGTGATAGGCATAGGTGATGTAAGGAAAACTGACTTCGTCTTGTGGTTGTTTACCCGTGTACTGCAACACAATTTGTTCAAACTGATGTTTTAAATCCTGTTGTTGTTCGAGTGGCATTGCGGCAATAAAGCTGGTCGAAAGGAGACGTTTTGAGACCACTTGTTCTACTGTACCTGTTTGCTGCTGGGCAAACTGATGCAGGCTTTTAAGCTGAAATAAGTGTTGATGTTCAAAGACTTTTTGCCACAGCCCACTATGATAACGCGGGGTATCTCCTTCTAATGGAGAGAGCCGTTCTGCCAGAGCATTGACCCAGTCGACTTGAGTGTCGCGTTGATTCCAGACCAAGCCCAAATGCCCTTGCGGTTTTAGGATACGATAGATTTCTTTTAAACTGTCCATGTTCGCAAACCAGTGGAAGGCCTGCGCAGATAAAACTGCATCGATACTTTGCGAAGGCAGGGGAATATGGTCACTAAAGGCTTGTAATGTTTCCACCTGTGGATAGGCTAGTTTGAGTTGAGCCAACATTTCGGTGACAGGTTCGATGGCAGTGAGTTGTCCACTATGTGGAATCAGATAAGGCAGAAACTTACCTGTGCCCGAGGCAAGATCAATCACATGAGAATCTACGTTTAAATGCAACTGCTCGGTGAGCCACGCATGGATCTCTTGTGGATAACTTGGACGCACTTGTTGATAAAGTTCAGCAGCTGCACTAAACCCGTGTTGTGCCGCAGGATGGAGTAATTGTGTCATATTTTGCGCTTTTTTATCTGCTCTGCATCTATAAAATAACACATTTGGTTCGATGAAATCGCTTATGCTGTATGGAACGAACATGACCTCACTTTATAGGAATGAAATCTCTCAGCATGGACATGGCGAAACAAATTATTTTTGAAGACGAACAGATTCGTGTCATTTTTTTACAGGGTTCATCGGACGAACTTATTTTCTCTTTTGGCGATCTGATTACTCGTGCCAAGGGAACGTCGATCAATGCAGAAAAGTCACTAACGAAGTTTGGCTTTAATGTGGTTGGCATTATGCCAAAACAAAAGTCATGGTTTCCAGAGTCTTCGATGTTGGCCATGTTGGATGCAATTCGCGCTTGGATTGCACCCTTTCAAAACCGTATTGCCTATGCAGGGTCAATGGGCGGTTATGCTGCGATTAAATACTCTAAGCTGCTTCAGTTTAAGCGCGTAGTGGCCTTGGTGCCGCAGTATTCGATTGACCCTGAACAGGTGACGGATAACCGCTATAACATGTTCTATCAGCCTGAGCTGAACCATGACATGCAGGTACAGCCGAAGGATGTCTCGGCAGAGTGTGAATACATTGTTATTTATGACCCTTACTGCCCTGAAGACCGTGCGCATTATGAAAAATTACAAACGGTCGTGCCGAATCTGAATACCCTGAACTTACCTTTTACAGGGCATGATGCGATTGCGGTTTTAGCCAGTTCAGATTTATTGCACGATTTTTTACGTCATGAGTTTGATGCGCCGTATTTTTATAAAAAAATTCGTGAAGTGAAAAAGAATAGCAAGTTTTATTACCGGAAAGTGATCGAAAACTTGTTGCCACGTCACCGCTTTTCTTTGGGGCGAATTCTGAAAAATAATGAGCTTGAGTTAGACGGTCAATTTTTTGATAGCAAACTCAAACAAAGCATTATCCGCGAGTTACTCAGCAATCGACAAGTGAGCCAGACCGATCTGTTGAAATTGGGCATTCAGGTCAACTTGCCGCAAGAAAATAGCTGTCAGTTAATGGATAGTTTTGGACATGGTTTAGTGTTTAATATGATCAGTCAGAAAATTGAAAGCTATGCACCAGACGCGATTGCACTGAATCATAAGTTTCTGTTGCCGATCTTTGCCAAGGGCAATGGACTGGTCCATATTTACTATAATGACATGCGCTATACCGTGGTGATGAATGACCGTCAGATCATGAAATTGGTGCATGAACAAGCCGAATTGAGCGCTGGAATGCATCCATTGTTAATGAAAAAATACAGTGATTATTATCTGATTAGCTATAAGCAGTTTAACTTTAGCTGTGATGAATATGGTGGCTTTGATTTGGTCGAGGATATTCCAGAAACAGCGCAGTTTTTGGTGTCAAGCGATGCTGAATCAGATGTGTTTCTATGATGCATTTATGTGATTTATTCATATAGGGCTTTGGTCTAAGGCCAAGTGCTTGTTTTCCGTCCTATTTGGTTTAATATGAAAGTATTGTTTATCTTTTAAACAATACGGATAAAGATCAAATAGGGTGGAAGTAATGCAAAGACATTGGTCGGCTGTATTTATAACATTACTGTTTATTTCAACCTCACAAAGCGTACTGGCACAAAGTTTAGACCCAGCCTATCTGACATTCGGTGGTGGCCTGATTCTCTTACTGATCCTGACGTTTTATGTGATTAAACAGATCAGTATTTCTATTCGTATTCATCGTAATAAGCCCGTTAAATAGCGGGCTTTTTTCTGTGTGTGGCGGCTATTTTTAAGTGGTGAAGACAGTGTTTACGTTGAAAAAAGGGGCTGAGTTAGTTTAAATAAGCGTTCTATCATTATGCAGAACAACAGGACGTGAGCAATGAAAGCCGTATTTTTAGATTGTGCATCCTTAGATAAAAATGATTTGGACTTTCAAGCACTGCATGCTGTTTTTGATGAACTGATCCTTTACCCAAGTACCGATGCTGAGACACTTGTCGCCCGTGTACAAGATGTAGATGTGATTATTAGCAATAAAGTGCTGCTGGATGCTAATACCCTAAAAGAATGCTCTCAGTTAAAGTTGATTTTAATCTCTGCCACTGGCACCAATAACATCGATTTGCAGCAAGCCAAAGCGCAAGGTGTTGTGGTGTGTAATTGTCAGGGTTATGGTACGGCAGCAGTGGCACAGCACACTTTAATGTTGATGCTTAACCTTGCAACCTCCTGCTTGCAATACGACCGCGCGGTGCAGCAGGGCGAATGGAATAAAGCCACGCAGTTTTGTCTATTGGACTACCCAATTATTGAACTTTCGGGTAAGACCTTGGGCATTTTAGGTTATGGCGAATTGGGGCAGGCTGTGGCTAAACTCGCTGAAGCATTTGGCATGCGGGTTTTGGTGGGTAATTTGCCAAACCGTCCACATGCTGACTCAACACGAGTGGGCTTTAATGCCTTGCTGGCGCAATCAGATTTTATCAGTCTGCATTGCCCATTAACCGATGATACTCGCGACCTGATTGATGCCGAAGCTTTCAAAAAAATGAAAAAAAGTGCTTTTTTAATTAATTGTGCACGGGGTGGAATTGTGAATGAAGCCGCTTTGGCAGATGCGTTAAAACAGGGTGAAATTGCGGGCGCAGCAACCGATGTACTAACCGTTGAGCCACCTAAACAGGGTAATGTTTTATTGGAGGCTCGTCTGCCGAATTTAATCATTACGCCGCACAGCGCGTGGGGCAGTGTCGACGCACGTCAGCGCATGGTGCAGCAGTTGGTCGAAAATGCTCAAGCTTTTCAAGCAGGGCAGCCAATCCGTCGGGTGAATTAAAGCAAATGATTACAACTAAAAAGCCCGTCAGATGATGGGCTTTTTAATTGTTGCTCTTTTTAAGTTCAGCTTTAATCGTGTTTTCTAAAGATTAGAAATTTAACAATTTTTAATAAATTTAGGATCGAAATATTGTTGCAGGTGAATTAACGCACGCTGTGTGTCGCTATTTTTAGGATTCATGAGCATAAAATAACTTTGTTGGCGTGCAAACGCTTGTGCCTTTCCCTCTTCAGCATAAAATCCCCCATTGGGATAGGTCCAATGTGTTTCAAATGCTCGTAGAGTTTTATTTTGATGAAAGTAAAAACTGCGTTTGCTTTGGAATGATTCACCATAAATTTCGAGTGTCAGCTTACAATGATCTTTAAGTTGATACAGCGAGGCTTCATTCCCTTCAGTCGATTTATATTCTTCATCCTCAATCATTTCAATAGATTGAAGCTTTCGCCCTTCAGCCTCATGACTGTACTGTGGCCATATTAGATGCTGTTGTAAAAGATTCAACGTTGCAGCGTGCTGTAGCTTAGGAATTTTAGAATAAGTAAATAACGCTACAAGTACTAAAAATATTCCAATAATGATACCAATGATTATTTTCATGAAAATTTTTATGATTATGTGGTTTTTATAGGTCGATGCTAGAGTCTAAGCTCAATAAATTCAAAAGTTTTTTTGTTTTTTTAGTCAAAAGCCCATCAACTGACGGGCTTTTTTGCTATTAAAGCTTAGTCACTTTAATTTCTTCTTCTGCTTGGGCGGGTGTAAAGGAAGAAGGTGCTTGGGTAATCGTGGGCTCATTTACTGTTTGGGGTGCGACAGGCTGTGGAGATGAGACTGAAGGCGCTTGAACCGCAGGAGCATCTACGGGTGCTGATGACGGTTGACTCAAGCTGCCTTGGTAAATGGGAGCGGGTTGATCTGTTTGACCAGTAATCACTTGCTTGGTTTCATGCAGTTTTTTATTCACATTTTGGGTGACTTGTTGTCCTGTTTCTTTAGCTTGTTCTGCGGTGTTGTTGGTGATGGTTTTTGCACTGTCCAAGGCTTGGTGTGCAGAAGGGCGAATTTTTTGGATGCCTTTTTCTGTTGCAGTACCGACTTTTTCCACCGTGTTAATCACACCTTCTTGAGTTTTATAAGCCCAGACATGCAAGATGTTGGGGTTTTTACCATAAGGCGTAATTGGCTTTTGCGCTTGCTGAGTGGTGGTTTCTGTTTGTGCCCATACACCTGCTGTTGTCATTAAAAGAGCGCAGAAGAGGGTTGTTTTCATCATATTCATAGAGCAGTGTACCTCTTGGGCTATCGTGCATAAATCAGCGTTTTAGCATAAAGCCTCTTTGTGTGAATTTCATGTGCTTGGTTGTAAACAAGCGTAGTGTGCAAACGTATATAGCTAAAAAAGAGCCCAGCATGTGGACTCTTTCAACTCTGGAGGAGTTTAACTTCTACTTCGCGCCAACGGCAGCATCCGCAGATGAACCGACTTTGGCTTTAGCAACAGGTGTATCTAATTCCACTTGAGCCTGCCCATTTACGTCAGCACGTTTAGGTTGACCACTGACAGCCTGCTTAGTTTCCTGCCATTTTTGTTTGGTCGCTTGTTGGCCTTGTTTCGCTTTATCCGCTATATAGTGACCACTTTTTTTGGTGTTATGCGCAACAGAGTCTTTAACGTCACCTGCCTTATCTTTTACCACAGCAGATTTTTCAGCTGAAAATTCTTTGGTGTCTTGCCATTTTTCTTTGCTGAATGCTTTGGTTTTGTCGACACCATGCTCAACCGTTTCACCTGTCGCATGCGCAGTATGTTTGACATCATGTTTTAAGTTTTGCAATACGCTTGGTTGCGAGGTTTGGACTTGAACATTGGCCGATGTATTTGCAAATAGGGAAGTGGAAGCTAAAAGTGCAGTGGTTAAAGCCGAAGCGGTGAGTGTCTTTGTTAAAACTTTCATCTTTGATTTTCTACCTCTTATGACAGAACCCGATGAGGAGTTCAGAACAGCAGTCATCATAAACAGAAATGAGCCCAAAAATAGCGTTTGATATGAAAGTCGCACAATGCGGCAACAGCGCATGAACAATAGACTGAAAATTGTGTCGTTCAGTTAATTCATTAAAATTATGTAAGTTTATGCGTAGTCGTTGTTTTAAATGTAAAGAGTATGGAGACTAGCGTTGAAATAAAAGATATGAAGCGGAAGGCATTTGAGAGGAAGTCATCACTGATGTTGCACCAGTGATGACGATTTGCTTAGTTACATTGCGCTAAGGCTTCTTTTGCAAAGTGATTACGTAGTGCAAGGAAGTTTTTCTGTACTTCTGCATCGTGTAATTCAAATTTGGTTGCTGTGCTTGTGCCATCGAGTGCAAAGGTTGCTGAGCCACCTGTGATAAGGGTGTAGTCACGGAACGCCCACTGTTCTACGACTTTGCCTGCTTTGAGGTTGCCAGTAAATTCGATGACGCATTTGTCTTCAAATTTGGTCAGTTTTGCTTTGTTATTGGTTGTGTCCGGATAGACTTCAATGTCTTGGACTTCTTGTAATACACCCGCTGTTAACTGTGGAATCGTTGGTTGAGATGTACATGCTGTAATAGAAAGGGCAGCAAAAGTAGCGAAAAGTACAGTTTTTAATTTCATAAGGTTCGTTCTTGTTGCGAGTTGTTAGGTTGAGTATAGGGAATTGTGAAAAGGAAGACCATAGTATTCACATTTTTCGAGTTTTGGGCTTAGCTTTCTATGCTCTAATATTGATGTTAAAGCTATTTCTAAAAGCAGATTGGAAGTTTGATTTTAGATAATATTAATGAAATCATAGCTTTCTATAACTTTATCAAATGTTGGGTGAGTACTAATATTTTTAATTACTTTTAATGTTACAAACTGGTTGATACGTAACTTTTCTATTTCAGATAAAACTGTTTTTTCTAATCTTATGCGATAGATTTTTTTATTCTCATTCACAAGAGTAATTTTTCCTGATCTATCAAGATTTTGTATTATCCCAGAAATCTCGCATTCAAGTGGTTCTTGAATTACCAACTCATTTAAAAAGTTTAAAGCTTTATCAATTTTTTTAGTGTTGCCCATCCAATAATGTTTTTGATTGTGATGTGAATCCCAGTTAATTTCAAAGTCTAAATTATTGCTTTTCAAAGCAGAGAGCATAGATTTAATGCTAGCAATACCTTTGTTTCCCATAATGGAGAAGATTTCTTGATTTGTCTCAGGATTATCTAAGGATTGAAAAAATGAAAACCAATAGGAAAGGGTATTTTGAGACAAACTCCATCCAAACAAGTCTGGCTGAATTTCTAAACTGATGATGAATTTTGTTGAACCTGAAACAATATTTGCTAAACGAAGATCTAAGTCAGATTGGTTAACAAAGTCAGCATGTTTCTTAGGAGTTCTTACTTTTGTAGAAAGTGTAATTAGGCTCTCAGCTAAACCCTTTGATAAAGTTGCATGTAGCATCAATGGAAGTGAGCCATTGCAAGCTTTGTCACCTATGAAGCGGACTTCTAAAATCTCTTTTTCTCTACGGAGTTGTAGATCGTGGAGCTGCTTTCTGAGGTTGTTTAGATGTTCCTTAAAGGAATTAAACGAAGCTATTTTGAAGCGATCATTTTTATCTAAGGTCTGATTATTCTTACTCAAAATCTCTTCAGCTAAATGTATTTGTTCTTCAAGAGTAGAGATGTTCATGAGAGTTTACTCGAAGTTGAATGAAACCTTTAGCTTCAGATAGTTGATTGTAACTGAAAAGACTACGCCAATAGTGAAAGCGATCTACTTCGCTCATAGTGTTAAAAAACAAGTCACACCCATATCGGGCGCGAATTGTATTACGATTTTCTAGAAATGAAAGTAACTCATTATATTTTTCGGATAAAAGTTTATTCAGGTCTTCTTCATTGAGAAATAAAACTATATCAATATCACTAGGATGCGGTTTCTTTGAACAAAATGATCCGTCTAACCAGATTATCATCTCAACTTGATAAGCCTCTAATTCCTGAATTAAGGCTCTTAGGCGATTGCATAAATTAGCCCGCGTTCTTTTATCTTGAAATGGATTGAGAACTGTTTTTTCCAAATTTTCCAAAGATATCTTGTGAATACCTGGATCTAGTAAACATGGATAAATTATCTTCCCTTCAGATAATCGTTGGGGGTCTTTCTCTATGTTTTCTGTAAAATTATTGTCTATCATATGGATATTTT
The DNA here is from genome assembly GCF_002018895.1 of Acinetobacter sp. MF4640. Classification (NCBI taxonomy): domain Bacteria; kingdom Pseudomonadati; phylum Pseudomonadota; class Gammaproteobacteria; order Moraxellales; family Moraxellaceae; genus Acinetobacter; species Acinetobacter sp. MF4640. Next base: position 92,732 of record NZ_MVOM01000004.1, read on the forward strand.
TTGTTATCATTTTGATTTTATATCATAAATATTAAATTCTAAGAATAAAAAAACCCGCTCTAAAGCGGGTTTTTAGCATCAATGAAAGCTTAATGCTGCAACACCGAGATATCCGCAACACTGGTAAACAAATCACGCAACTGAGCCAGTAAACGTAAACGGTTTGCTTTCAATTCCGCATCATCTGCCATAACCATCACACCATCAAAGAAGGCATCAATTGGCGCACGCAGCGCAGCTAACTTAGAAAGGGCAGCGGTATAGTCTTTTGCAGCCAAAAGCGGTTGAACCACAGGTAGAATATTTTGAATCTCTGCATAAAGTGCTTTTTCAGCATCTTCAACCAATTTAGACTCAACAATCTCACCCGTAGGTGCAGCTTCTTTCGCCAAGATATTCGCAACACGTTTATTCGCAGCAGCCAAAGCAGCAGCTTCAGGCAGGCTACGGAAATGATTCACCGCAGTTACACGCTTATCAAAATCAAGAGGTGATTTTGGAGAAAGTGCTTGAACTGCTTGAATCACATCAACAGCAACGCCTTGGTCTTCATATTTCGCACGGTAACGACCTTCAAGGAACGCAACAGCATCCGCTAAAGTCTTGTCATGGTCTTTCAATACATCGCCATAAGCAGCCAAAGCAAGCTTGATCAGTTCTTCAATTGAAACATCAAGATTATTTTCAGTCACTAAACGCAAAATACCAATCGCAGAACGACGTAAAGCAAACGGGTCTTTAGAACCTGTAGGTGCTTGACCAATACCGAAAATACCTGTGAGCGTATCTAAACGATCTGCAAGCGCAATCGTAGTACCTGTCTTGGTTTGAGGTAAAACGTCACCTGCAAATTTAGGTAAATATTGCTCACCTAAAGACTCAGCCACTTCAGCATTTTCGCCTTCAAGACGTGCGTAGTAAGTCCCTGCAATCCCTTGAAGTTCAGGGAATTCACCTACAAGCTCAGAGGTTAAGTCACATTTTGCAAGAAGGGCAGCTTTTTCAGCATCTTCCGCTTTTGCACCAGTGATAGGAGCTAAAGCAACTGCAAGTTTTGCAATACGTTCAGACTTGTTCCAAAGCGTACCAAGCTCTGCCTGGAAGACCATGTTTGCAAGCTTTTCTTTACGTGATGCAAGCGGTTGTTTTTGATCTTGTAAGAAGAAGAATTCAGCATCAGACAAACGTGGACGAACCACTTTCTCGTTACCTTCAATAATTTGTGTCGGGTCTTTCGACTCAATGTTTGACACAGTAATGAAGTACGGTTGAAGTTTATTGTCAGCATTCACCAAGCAGAAGTACTTTTGGTTGTCCTGCATGGTCGTGATGAGTGCTTCTTGAGGAACAGCAAGGAAGCGTTCTTCAAAGCTTGCACGAAGTGCAACAGGCCATTCAACCAATGCAGTCACTTCGTCACGAAGATCCGTAGGTACAATCGCAATGGCATTCACTTCATCAGCAAGCGCTTTGACTTGTTGATCGATGATTGCTTGACGCTCTTCAAAAGACGCCACAACGTGAGCTGCTTTTAACTTCGCTAAGTATTCGTCAGCGTGCGTTAAAGTGATTGCTTCAGGTGCATGGAAACGGTGACCGAATGTTACGTTACCCGCTTTGTGATCTTGAATCGTCGCATCAACCACATCGTTGTCTTTTAACAACACCACCCATTTCACAGGACGTACAAATTCAGTACGGCTTGCCGCAGAACGCATGCGTTTTGCGATTGGCAGGTTATCCAAAGCATTTTGTAAAATTTGTGGCAATAAAACGTCAAGGCTTTGACCTTTTACGTCTTTTAGATAGCAAACTTTTTCAACTTTACCGGCTTGGAAAGTCGATACTTGATCAACTGTGATGCCTTGACCGCGCATAAAGCCTTCTAAAGCTTTAGTCGGGTTGCCTTCGGCATCGAAGGCTGCTTGTTTTGCGGGGCCGTCAAAACGTTTTTGCGTATCAGCTTGCGCAGCATCAACATTGACGATTTTAAGTGCAAGACGACGCGGTGCTGCATAAGCTTCGATTGAATCAAAAGCAAGACCCGCATCTTTTAAGCCTTTAACCGTTTCAGCATGTAGCGCATCACGTAATTTTTTCAGGCTTTTTGGGGGAAGTTCTTCACAGCCAAGTTCAAATAAAACGGTATGTTTAGACATTATTTGTTCTCCGCTGATTTTTCTGCTTGAGCCGCTTCTGCTTCAACCTGAGCTTTCAATTGAGCTAAAACTTCATCACGTAAATGTGGTTCTGCCATTGGGAAACCAAGCTTGGCACGTGCAGCCACATAACTTTGCGCAATAGAACGTGCCAAAGTACGTACACGTAAAATATAACGTTGACGTTCAGTTACAGAAATCGCACCACGTGCATCGAGCAAGTTAAAGCTGTGTGATGCTTTAATCACTTGTTCATACGCAGGCAGTGGAAGTTCAGCTTCCATTAAGCGAGTTGCTTCAGCTTCATAGAAATCGAATAATTCAAACATTTTTTCAACATTTGCATATTCAAAGTTATAGGTCGATTGTTCCACTTCATTTTGATGGAATACATCGCCATAAGTCACAGTACCAAACTGACCTTTGGTCCAAACAAGATCGTAAACAGAATCGACACCTTGTAGGTACATGGCCAAACGCTCAAGACCGTAAGTGATTTCACCTGTTACTGGGTAACATTCAACACCACCAACTTGTTGGAAGTAAGTAAACTGAGTCACTTCCATACCGTTGAGCCAAACTTCCCAACCCAAGCCCCATGCGCCAAGCGTTGGAGATTCCCAGTTGTCTTCTACGAAACGAATATCGTGAGTAAGGGTGTCGATACCAATCGCTTCTAATGAGTCTAGGTAAAGCTGTTGGATATTGTCTGGGTTTGGTTTCAGTACTACTTGGAATTGGTAATAGTGTTGCAAACGGTTTGGGTTTTCACCATAACGACCGTCTTTAGGACGACGTGACGGTTGAACGTATGCTGCGTTCCAAGTTTCAGGCCCAAGTGCGCGTAAGAATGTTGCAGTGTGGAATGTCCCTGCACCCATTTCCATATCGTAAGGTTGTAAAATGACACAACCTTGTTCAGCCCAGTAGTTTTGTAAGGCAAGAATTAAGCCTTGGAATGTATCAATATGCGATATGGCGCGACTCATGCAGCATCCATTATAAATATAAGAAAAAATTGGTTCTAAGTATAAGGATTTTGCAGGGGAGTGGCAAAGGCTCTATTTATTTTTCAGCACTTAATTTTATATTCGCTAAAATGGCTTAGTACGACCTGCACAGAGTAAGTCATGATGAATTTCGCATAAACATTCATCATGCCAACCATAATGAATATCTTTGCATATTTGGTGGGAGATATTTTTTGAGTATCTCAATGTTTCTAAATGAGTATGAAGATCATGGGCTAACATAACAAAATGGGTCTCGGGATAAGGCCATTTGGCATGATTGTCAAAGTGGGAAACTGAATTTCCAAGTGACAATTCAAGTGTTAATAATTCATTTAAGCAGTCGCAGATTTCAAGTTTTTCAGTCATTTTTTTATTCTTTTCATAAATTATCCAATAATAAGGTGATGATGTACGGTGCAGTAAGCATCTGTATGCCAATTAGAATGCATATCTCGATTAACCTGAGCTTGAACATTCGGGTGTTGAGGAAAATTAAGATTTTTTAAATGCAGAGATTGTTTTAGATAAATCAAATGGCTCTCTTCTTTAGGCCATTTTGCATGAGTATCGTAACCAGAGATTTTGTTGCCTTGTTTCACTTCAAATTGAATCAGGGCAATTAAGCATTCACATAAACCTAAAGTTTCAAGGTGATCTTCATATTTGAATTTTCCCAAGATGTGTACCTTTCTTCTTATAAAAATGAAACTCTTGCGCTAAATATAGACTTTGCTGATAACAATTGAAATAACAAAATTGATATCTCTAAGATGTAAAATAGATGCATCTTATTGGTGAGACCGCGTATAATTTTGCACTGGTTAAGTGCGCAAAAGTAGAAGGGCGGCTGTGTTTCATATGCAACTTGAATGGTTAAATACCTTAAAACCGAATTTTAAAGTGTTACCGCTAAAGGAAAGAATGCTCTGTGGTTTAGGTGCATTGTTGGGATTAGCACTGTCTTCACTCATGAGTTGGTGGCTTTTGGGTGGGATCAATGCATGGTATATCGCCCCGATGGGTGCGTCCTCGGTGTTGCTTTTTGCCGTACCAGCCAGTCCTTTGGCTCAGCCATGGAATATTGTGATTGGGAATACGATTGCAGCCGTAATTGGGGTGACCTGCGCACTCTATATTTCCAACTTAACTGAAGCGTTTAGTGTTGCTGTGGCTTTGTCGATTATTTTGATGATGACGACAGATTCTTTGCATCCACCAAGTGGTGCTGTGGCGATTACGGCAGTGTTGGGAGGAGAGACGGTACACGAGCTAGGGTATCAGTTTGTGTTTTATCCTGTTCTACTCAACTCTATCCTACTTCTCGTGATTGCAATAGTGTTCAACCGATTGCTTGGAAAGCAATACCCAACTGTGGCGCAAGTCAATACGCGTAGCACCGACCCGACCCCCACCCAGAAGGTCACCATTCAACCTGAAGATATTCATCAAGTTTTAGCCCAAGAAACACAGTTGCTTGACATCAGTGAATATGATTTACAAAAACTGATTTTAAAAGCCCAAGCACAGGCCGATACTCGCTTTCATATAGACCTACGCTGTCGGGACATTATGAGTAAAGATGTCCTGTGTTTATATGAAGATGAAGACATTCAAGTCGCTGTGGAAAAATTTAAACAGATTAATTTGATGAGTTTACCTGTGTTAAATCGAGCTGAACAAGTATGCGGCACCTTAGCTTTATATGAAGTGGTGGAGTGGTTCCAAAAGGCAACGGATTTGCGTACCTCTTGGCAAGATCAAGTCAAGCACATTATGAAACGTCAGGTGGTGACTGTGCAGCCGGATCAAGAACTACAAGATTTGATCCCGTACTTTGTTGAACGTTCTTTTAACTATATTCCTGTGGTTGAAAACAAGGCTTTGGTCGGCATCATTAGCCGTGCCGATATGATTGCAGCATTGTATCGTCTGTTGCAGCATCGCTAAGTCATGTGAGTGTCGTAGGCAAAAAAAAAGCTACGACACTTTGGGGGAAGTTGTCGTAGCATAAAAAGAAACTTTTTTGAGACGAAAGATGTGTGCCTATGGGTTGCGATGATCTGGATTAACAGTACGCATCGTATTGCTATAACCCGATCGAGCCTGTGGAGAATGCTCAATTTGGTCTTTTTGTTTCGGCATCACCAACCAAAGAATCAGGTAAACCAAAATTCCAGGGAATGCTGCACTTAACAGTGAAATGGTGATGAAAACAATACGAAGTAAATTTGCGTTCCAACCAAAACGTTCAGCAATACCACCCATTACACCAGCAATCATGTTTGAGCGGTTTGAGCGATATAAACCAACATTGGCCATCTAAGTCTCCTTAAAAATTAAAATCTGAGTGGCTTTTTGCACTCATAATTTAAAAATGGAGATGGAATTAAGTTTTTAAAGGTGACGGAGCTAATTAAAAAGTAAATTTATGTAAAGAGATAAAAGCTGGGGTTTTGATCAGGATTAAAATGTGCTCTATTTGGCGTTTAGCCAGCTGTTTAAAGTCAGCAAGTCATTTGAATCCGAGAAAAAACCAGAGGTCAGGATGGATATTCGTGATGGTTATGGAGATTAATCACGTGCAGGAAGTGAGTGTGGAATGAAGTTGAAACGAAAGCATCAGGGGTTGATTGGCGTATTACTGCAAGGAGCGGTGGCGCTAATTGGTGTATCGTTAGCTGGCTGTGATGGTGGGCTGTCGGAGGCGTCACAACAACATGAAAATAGCACGGTAGAGGATGCTGCTGTTACGGCTGAGTTGGGGAAGAAGCTGACTGAGGTGGCAGGGCGGGCAACCATGCAAGATGATTCGGAGTATGCACCTCGTACGCTGGATATTGGTGAACAGCAGTTTATTGGGCGTTATCGCACACAAATTCAATGTGATGGTTATTTTTTCCCTTGTGAAACAGGGAAGGCTGATTTTATTCTCAATTTTTTACCTGATGGTACAGTGCATCGTAGCATTGTACGCTTAGGTAAGGTCTTTTCAGAAAAACAACGCCCTGGCTTTTCAAACTTAAGTTATCGTCGTGATACATGGACCATGAATAAAGAGCGAACAGAGTTGATCGTCCATCGTAAAGAGGGGATTAATTTTTATTATCGCGTGGTGGATTCGCAAACGCTACACATGGATTTGGATAAAAGTAATAATCTAGATGCCACTAACCAAAAATTGTATGCACGAGGTTTTCCGAAATTAGAGCGTGCGTATACCTTAAAGCGTGAGCCTAATTCATAGTTAAAATGGAATTGGGCAAAGCAACAGAATAAGACTGAAGAATAAAAATAGTGAAGAAATGAACAGCGTGCGAATTTTATGACTTAAATAGTGTGTCGCTAAATAAATGTCATATCAATGCAATTAAAGAGGATTTAAATAAATGGTGGGTCGTCCGCGATTCGAACGCGGGACCAACGGATTAAAAGTCCGCTGCTCTACCAGCTGAGCTAACGACCCTGAGCAAGGTGTGCGAAAGAGTATTCGCTGAAAGTTTAAAAAAGAAATTTTTAAAGCATTCGAACCTGAGCAGGTTTGTAAAATTAGATTTTACAAGAAAGATGGTGGGTCGTCCGCGATTCGAACGCGGGACCAACGGATTAAAAGTCCGCTGCTCTACCAGCTGAGCTAACGACCCATCAAGGGTATCAAAGGAATGGTGGGTCGTCCGCGATTCGAACGCGGGACCAACGGATTAAAAGTCCGCTGCTCTACCAGCTGAGCTAACGACCCATATCATTTGATGGAGCGTATTGTAGCAAGATATGCATCGAGCGCAAGTAAAAAATCGCAAACTTATTGATGTTTGATTATAAATACAACAAATTTGCGATTAGGTAGCTAAAAAACAAGCAATTTGAGTTTAGAAGCGATATTGATAGGCTTGAATGTTATCAAAGACTTGTTGCGTTAAATCTGCATAGGCACTGCTGTTGGGTAACAGGACCAGCAAGCGTTCATCAGTTTTTTTCGGGTCAAAGGCTTGTTCTTTGAGCTTGTTCTTTTGGTATTTAAACGTTCCCGTAGTTTCAACTTGCTTTTGTACGCGTAAGAAAACGGGTACAGCATAGGCAGGCAGACATTTTTTAAAGCTCACGAGCATTTGGGCTAAATCCTGCTCATTCAGTTCAGCGCCGTCTGCCAGTGTAATCGCAGCCATTCCCGCACGACCATTGGTGTTTGGAATTTCAACACCATACACTACAGCTTCGGTGATTTTGTCATATTCACTGACCATATTTTCAACTTCAGTCGTGGACACATTTTCGCCTTTCCAGCGGAAGGTATCGCCTAAGCGGTCGACGAATTGGGCATGACGGAAACCAATGTCGCGGACTAAGTCCCCTGTGTTGAAGTAAGCATCTCCAGACTTGAAGACATCTTTAAGAATCACTGATTTATTTTTTTCAGGGTCGGTATAGCCATCAAAAGGGGAGCGGCGAGTAATTTTACCGATCAATAAACCAACTTCGCCTTTTTTGACCTTGATACAGCCACCTTTGGCATCATAAACAGGCGCATTTTTTTCTTTATCAAACTGGATAATGGCATAAGGCGTAGGTGAAAAGCCGACAGTGTTGTCAAAGTTGAATACATTGCTAAAACCGACATTGCCTTCACTCGATGCATAAAGCTCTAAAATTTCTTCAATACCAAACCGCTGTTTGAATTTGTCCCAAATATTCGGACGCATGCCATTGCCGATCATTTTGGTGACACGGTGGCCTTTTTCTAACGCTGAAGGTGATGCATCCATGAGATAGCGACATAACTCACCGACATAGCCAATGGCAGAGGCATCGAACTTTTGCACATCTTTCCAAAAAGCAGAAGTGGAGTATTTACGGCGCAAAGCCAAGGTGCCTGCACCCGCAATCACACCACACCAACACACCACAATGCCTGTTGCATGGTACAGCGGCAGGGTGACATACATCACATCGTCTTTACCGAGGTTGAGTACGTGCCCGTAGGTTCCATAAGCCAACGTCCAGCGGCTATGTGTGAAAATAACGGCTTTAGGCAAACCGGTTGTGCCTGAGGTATAAATATAAAACAAGCCATCTCTACCCAGCACACTATGTGTGGTTGGGGTATTGAACTTGGCAAAGGCATCAATTTTTTCAGCAAGATTACTAAAACCTTGTGGTGCAAGGCCTGCATCTTTTTGGGTTTCTTGGTCGGCAAACCAATAGAAACGATCAGCAGGGAGATTTAGATCATGACGGATTTCATCAACTGCGGCACGACATTCTTCACCCACGATGACTGCAATGGGTTTGACCAGATTAATACTATGCGCCAGCACTTTACCGACTTGCGATGTATTGACTAAAGCCGCAGTAACGCCAATTTTGGCAAGTGCAATCACGGTTGCAACCAATTCAGGACGGTTTTCAATCATCACTGTGATGACATCACCCTTTTTTGCCCCGATGGATAAAAAATAATGCCCGATTTGGTTTGCCCATTCGTTGAGGGCTTGGTAACTAAATTTTTGCTCTTCAAAAAGCAAGGCCATACCGTGAGGGTTGCGCTTCACTGCTTTTTCAAAAGCAATTCCGAGGCCTGCTGGAGTGTTTGGGGTACGTAAATATGCTTGCTTTAATCCACTGAGTAAGTTGGGAACTTTACTGATGAATTGAGGAAGTTTTGCTGCAACGTCAGTAATACCAATGAGGTCATGTGATGGGTGTTGGCTCATATGAATCCTAATTATTTTATGCAATCCAATGCGTTTGAATAGTGCTCAGTTTCTACACTTGTTCTTTTAATCGTTTCGGTCTAGTGCAATCAACCTAATCTGACGAAAATAACAAAAAAACCTAGCCACTGACATGACTAGGTTTTTAAAATTTACAACTCTAGGGTGAATTACGACTCAGTCGGGCTCGCTTTTTTCGGTGGACGACCACGTGGACGACGTGGGCGAACTGGCTTGTCCGAGTCTGATTTGTCTGACTCATCCGCAGCTATTTCCGCTACAGTTTCAGTTGCTTCTACTTTTTCAGCTTGCTTTGACGCTCTAGGTGCTTTGGCTTGAACTGGAGCAACAACAACTTCCACTTCTTCAACCGCAGCTACATCAGCCGAGCTTTTCACTTCACTGCTTTCAACGGCAATAAGTGCTTCGCTTTTTGTTACAAGAGCAGGCTCGTTTTCCTCTAGAGTTACAGCAGGCGCAGCTTCAGCAGCAGGTGTTTCTGCAACAATCGCTGTTTCAGGCGCTGACGACTCAGCAACAGGTGCCGTTTCGCGCGCTTGTTTGGCTTGTTCAGCAGCCAGTTTAGCTAAACGACGACGCTCACGCGGGTCATTTGCAACACGTTGTTCAGACACAGGTGCAGGCGGTATCAGGTCCAATACTGGAACTGGCTCTGCTTCAGGCTGCGCTTTTGTGATTTCAACATCACGGGTGACCGGTTTTTTCTCTGCTTCAACAGCAGGCGTTGTCACAGTTTTGCTTAACGTTGCTGCATACTCTTCAGTAAATTTCTGAAGGGCACGGTTGAAGGTTGGAATTAAACCAAACTGCTCAATCAGCACTGAACAGTCTTCACCATAGACATGGCGAATCAAGCTGCTGATGGTGTACTGACCTAAAGTTGGCACCTGTGAAGGTGTGAGTTTAGGTGTTTCAGTTTGCTGTGTGTGTGCAGCGCGTTGTTGGCGACGGCGTTGGCGTGGATCATTGCTGGCACGTTTTACGCTTTCACGTGGTTTTTGCTCTGCTTGTTGTTCAGCAGGTGCTGCTACAACTTCAGTTGCTTTCTCTTGTACCACTTTCTCAGCTTTTACTTCAACTTCTGCTTTCGCAACAGCCGCTTGCTGAGGCTTGGTTTCGGTTGCAGTGTGTGCAGGCGGAGTTAATGCCATGATTTCACTTTGCGCTTGATCGACATTCACCACATGGGCTGTTGTGATCATTTCTTGACGCGGCGCTTCAATCAACTCAACTTTAACTTGAGGTTCTTGAACCACAGCTGGCGCTGCTTCAGTCGCTTGCTCATTCAGTACACTTGGGTCGCGATGGCGATTTGGGCGTTCTGGACGAGGTTGGTTACGGCGGTCACGACGTGGCATTGCATTTTGCTGTTCGTTTTGAACATCAGTGTTTTGCTGTTGCTCACCGTGTTGGCGACGTGATGAACGCTTGTTTTCACGCGGTTCTTGACGTTGCTGTTCACTGCGCTCTGGACGGTCTTGACGTTGTTGTTCACCGCGCTCAGTACGCTGTTCATGACGGTCTTGGCGTTGTGATTCATTGCGTTCAGGACGTTGTTCATAACGATCTTGGCGCTGTTGATCTTGACGAGAGACCTGCACAATTTCTTCATGAACTTGGTTGTCATGTTGCGCATTTTGCTCACGTGACTCTTTGTGCTTATTAGGGCGCTTTTTATTGTGGCGTGTACCACGTTCCTCTTTCTCTACATGCTTATCTTCACGGTGTTCAGATTTTGCATGAACAGGTGCAGAGCTCATGTAGACATTGTTGCTTGGTGCAACTGGTGCCGCAGCAGGCGTGCCAACTTGACCAAACTGACCACGGCTCACTGCACCGCCATTTACCATTTGCTCAATGGCAGCAGCAGCATTATTTGCAGAACGTGATTGATCGATAGTCACAGCTTGTTTTTGTACAAACAAGTTTTCTAACCATGCACATGGGCTGCTTGAAGGAGCCGTTTGGGCAGGGGCTTGTTGCGCAACTTGTTGTTGTGGCGCGTTGTTACGAGGTTTTTTGTTGCCTTTTTCTTGTTGTGCAGGCGCAGGAGCGGCATGTTGATGCACATGATCTGCACCATCTAAATGCCATTCTGATGACTCGTAACCCAACTCTTTTTCGCTTGAACGTGTTGCTTCTGTACGTTCATAGCTGGTTGGTGCAAAGCCTTCAGGGTTATACGAAATTTCGTAATGTGGGGTTTCTAAGTGTGGGTGCGGAAGCACAGTCACACGAACACCTGAGGTTTGTTCGAGGTAAACCAACGTGTGACGCTTTTCATTCAATAAGAATGCTGCAATTTCAACTGGAACCTGTACTTGAACTTCACCATGACGTTCACGCAGCGCAATTTCTTCTACTTTACGCATGATTGAAAGCGATAATGAACGTAAGTCACGAACCATACCCGTGCCATGACAGCGCGGGCAGACATAACCTGTTGCTTCTTCAAGTGAAGGGCGCAGACGTTGACGGCTCATTTCCATCAAGCCAAAACGAGACAATTGACCGAATTGGATACGGGCACGGTCGCTTTGTGTTGCTTCGCGAAGTTTCGCCTCAACCATACGTTGGTTACGGTCTTTGGTCATGTCGATAAAGTCGATTACAACCAAACCACCAATGTCACGTAAGCGTAGTTGACGTGCAATTTCTTCCGCTGCTTCAAGGTTAGTATTGAGCGCTGTATCTTCAACGTCGCTACCACGGGTTGATTTTGCAGAGTTAATGTCAATTGACACTAATGCTTCGGTTTGGTCAATAACGATTGAACCGCCTGAAGGAAGTTTAACTTCACGTTCATAAGCTGTTTGAATTTGGCTTTCAATACCAAAATGCGCAAATAACGGCTCATTTAGCGTATAGGTTTTTAACTTGTCGATTTGACGAGGCATGACTGCTTTTACGAAGTTATAGGCTTCGTTATAGGCTTGCTCTGAATCAATTAAGATTTCAGCAACATCATCACGTAAATAATCACGAATTGCACGCGTCACCACGCCTGCTTCTTGGTGAACCAACATTGGTGATGGACCAGAACTTGCTGTGTTTTGGATTTGCGCCCAAAGATCCAGTAAGTGCTGTAGGTCAAGTTGTAACTCTTCTTGAGAACGGCCAATACCCGCAGTACGTACAATTACGCTCATGCCACGAGGTACATTTAATGACGCCAACATTTCTTTCAATTCTTCACGTACTGAACCTGAAATTTGACGGCTAATACCACCACCTTTCGGGTTGTTTGGCATCAACACCAAATAGCGACCAGCTAAAGAAATGAAGGTAGAAAGGGCAGCGCCTTTGTTGCCACGTTCTTCTTTTTCAACTTGAACCAAAAGCTCTGTGCCTTCAGTAATCAATTCGCGAATGTTTGAAGTTTGGCGTGGGTCTGCTTGGTAATATGAATTTGCGATTTCACGCATAGACAAGAAGCCTTGACGTCCCGCACCATATTCAACAAAGACGGCTTCTAAAGAAGGCTCAACGCGAGTCACGTGACCTTTATAGATATTGGATTTTTTTTGTTCACGGGTACGATTCTCTAAGTCAAAATCGTAAAGACGCTGCCCAGTGACAAGTGCAACGCGAATCTCTTCTGCATGTGTTGCATTAATCAACATACGTTTCATGGGTGTAACACCTAATAGTGATACACAGCAAACTATCGCTAAACACGTAGCGAACATCAAACATCACGGACCAATTTTACTCAGATCTCAAATAAACCAATTGTGGTCTGAGTTTTATTACCTGCCTTTTTGATCGGCTTCGGTTTTGATTCACATATTGATGATGGCAATACGGCTTCAATCTTTAAACGATTAAAGTCTCCTGCGCGTTTCACTGGCGGACAAGCGGTGCATTGGATGTAAGTAACTTTCACTGTCACATTTGCTCGAAGAGCAACCCTTCTTTTTGGATAGGGTGTCTTGATACGGAATTATCATCGTACCTTTACAACTGAACAGATCCATATGCATCAACGCTGTGGCCTGAATACGACATCAGGGAGCGACTAATCTGATGTATATCAGTTTACGTTTAAAAACCAACCTTCGTTGGTCACATATTTTTTTGGAGCAAACTGATTTATGTGCAGATGCACAATTAAACCTAACAGTTTGCTGTTTTGCCGATATAATAAGCCTTCGGCGTCGGCATAATTCTTTTGGGACCGTTCCAAGCTGAGTTGAGTTATTTTCTTAACTATTCAATTTAAAATTGAAATGATTAAGCTTTTGACTCACTTATGGTGGTATCCGTGCGCTGACTATATCAAACCTTGTACCATCTGCCTATGGGCTAAGCTAGTCTTTCTTGTGTAAAGCATAGCCTAAGTGGTCATTTTTTATTCAAATTTCGTATTTTTTAGGTCGCAGTAACTGTATGAATTCTACCCAACAATGGCAAAACGTGACGTGGTTTGAAGTGGACGAGCATCAAGCAGGGCAACGGATTGATAACTTTTTATTTAGCCGTTTAAAAGGTGTGCCTAAAAGTCGTATTTATCGCCTGATTCGTGAAGGTCAGGTTCGCGTGAATAAAAAGCGTATAAAAGCAGAAACTAAGTTGTCTATTGGTGACCAGATTCGTGTGGCCCCGATTCGCTATGAACAAAAAGATGAAAATGCGGCACCTGTTTCTGACAAAGTGGCACAGAGTTTACTGAGCCGTGTGGTGTATGAAGATGAGGGCTTGATGGTTGTCAATAAACCATCTGGCATTGCCGTGCATGGTGGCAGTGGTGTGGCTTATGGTCTGATTGAAGGCTTACGTGCGGCAACAGGTAAAAAATACTTAGAACTGATTCATCGTATTGACCGTGATACCTCAGGTTTGGTGATGATTTCTAAAAAGCGTAGTGTGTTAAAAAGTTTGCAAGACATGTTGCGTGAACACAAAATTAAGAAAACTTACGCTGCTGTAGTCAAAGGTGTGGTGAGTTTAGACAAGCAGTTAATTGATGCGCCTTTGCACCGTTATGAACTGGCCAATGGTGAGCGTCGTGTGCGTGTATCGAGCGAAGGTAAAGAGTCTAAAACGCAGTGGAATGTGGCTGAGCGTTTTATGCATGCAACCTTAGTTTATGCATCACCACTTTCAGGGCGTACCCATCAAATTCGTGTGCATGGTTTAAGCATTGGTCATCCACTGGTGGGTGACGATAAATATGGTCATGAAACAGAATATAAAGGGCCGAAGCCACGTCGTTTATGTCTGCATGCAATGCGTTTAGACATCCCTGGTTATGTACCGATTGAAGCGCCTTTGCCTGAAGATATGCAGAGTATTGTGGCGCAGTTAAGAGCGCAGAAGAAGGATTAATTCTTTTCCCTTTCATTTTAAGACATGGCTTTTGTTGAGTTGACGGAATGTCTTGTACGCGCTTTAAGCACTGATTTAAAGCGAAATGCAAGTCAGCTCAACGGTGACATCCTTGTCGCCATTGTGTAGCAAATGCATCGTGTAAATTGACTTTATAAAAGTAAATATTGGAACCCCAGAATGAACAAACCTGTAGAACTGATTATCTTTGATTGGGATGGGACATTATTTGATTCAGTGGGGCAGATTGTGGCGAGTTTACTGTTTGCCGCGCAGCAATTTGCACAGCCTTTAACTGCTGATGCAGCAAAAAGTATTATTGGTTTAGGTTTGCCAGAAGTCGCGCAGCGATTATTTCCTCAAGTGCCTGAGTTACATACTGAGATTTTGCAATGCTATGCCGAGCATTATGTGGCGAACTCGAAAGGTGATGTCTGGTTCGACGGCGTAGCCGATATGTTGAATGGCTTACGTGAAGCGGGTTTACAGTTGGCGGTGGCGACAGGTAAAAGTCGTAAAGGCTTAGATCGAGTATTGGCTCAAACACAGAGCCAAACACTATTTGTGACAACGCGTGCTGCCAGTGAGACTAAATCTAAACCGCATCCTTTAATGTTGGAAGAGATTTTAACTGAAACGGGTGTGTCTGCTGAACGCGCGATTATGGTCGGTGATACCAGTTATGATCTAGAAATGGCGCGTAATATTGCCATGCCGAGAATCGGGGTGAGTTATGGGGTGCATACAGCTGAAACGCTCAGACAATATCAACCTTTGGCCATCGCGGATGATGTGCCGAGCTTGCAGCAGCATTTATTGCAATATGTTGACCTTAAACAAGTGATTTAACTTGAGTCGTCTAAATATATAGCCTGTGGAAGATGGTCTGAGTGAGCCTGCCAGTTTTAGGTCGATCATCTTCAAATCTTTTGTCTTTAGTATGTTTTAAGGCGAATGAACGGTTGATTGAATTGTTGGATTTCTGATTTGAAAAAGCTCTTTCATTGGGTAATGCTGATCAGTTAAGACAAAATAGCTGAAATGCGGTAAAAATGAGCGTATCCAGATACGCTCATTTTTTTATGACTTTTTCTCAGAATTTAAGTTCAGCATTTCAGCAGACAGCTCCTTCACTT
>NZ_MVOM01000005.1:0-108082 GCF_002018895.1 Acinetobacter sp. MF4640
CATTTTATATATAAATAAAAAAATGATTAAAATAAAGCAGTGAAATTAGCCAGTTTTTAAAACAAGACTTTTTTGTGCATCATTAGTCTAAAGTCGAATTTTCCCGTTTTTGTATAAATTTTAGCGCTTGAATTTGGTGTTTATTTTATAAAAACCAACCATATAGCTGAGATTTGAAGCTAAAGTATTGTAGCGTAAGGTATTTATCTATGTGTTAATGATTCTTATTTAAAGAATTTTTATGCAAAAAGGCCAAGGGCATTGTTTGTATTTTGAAAGTTCACGTCTTATAATTCAGTGTCGTTTTAAGTTCAAACGCTATTTAATTTAGAGTTTTAAAGTAGCTGCTGAACAATGCCAGCTTTCCTTCGAATTAATTCCAACAAACTCCGGATGGAGTTTTTACTTACAGGATGCCCGCTGTGAAAAGCAACAGACCTGTCAATTTGTCCATGGGTCAAGTTTTAGAAGTAAACTTAAAATCCCCTGTGGCTATTGCATCAATCTTACACCGTCTATCAGGTGTCATCGTATTTTTACTCGTACCGGTACTTCTATGGATCTTAGACAAGTCATTGTCTTCGCCTGAAGGATTTGCTCAAGTTCAGGCTATTTTTAATAGCTTCATTGTGCGTTTTGTCGTATGGGTATTTGTAGCCGGCTTAATTTTCCACTTTATTGCGGGTGTTAAGCACTTACTTGCAGATATCGGTATTGCTGAAGAACTGCAAAGTGGTCGTATCGCAGCTACTATTTCATTGATCTTGTCTGCAATCGGTATCGTTGCGGCATTTGTATGGATTGTTATCTAATGAAAAGTGCTACTGGTTTAACGGGTTCAGGTTCTCGCGATTGGTTTATCCAACGTGTAAGTGCTGTCGTATTAGCGGTTTATACAGTTGTTGTTTTAGGTTGGATCCTATGCAATGGCGGTTTTAGCTATGAACAGTGGTACGGCTTTATGATGACAGCTCCAATGAAGATTTTATCTTTATTGGCCGTCTTATCTCTTGTTGCACATGCTTGGATTGGTATGTGGCAGGTATTCACTGACTATGTGACTACTCGTCAAATGGGTCCTTCAGCTTCAGGTTTACGCCTTGTACTGACTTCAGCAGTAATTATTGCTGTATTTGCATATGCGATCTGGGCAATCCAGATTTTTTGGGCGAATTGATAGGAATAGATCATGGGCGCTATAACCCCTAAAGAAGATTACACAAATATTCCACACGAAACTTTCGATGCTGTCATCGTTGGTGGTGGTGGTTCAGGTATGCGCGCGTCTTACCAACTTGCTCAAGCTGGTTTGAAAGTTGCTGTTTTAACTAAAGTATTCCCAACTCGTTCGCACACAGTTGCAGCGCAGGGTGGTATTGGTGCATCTCTTGGTAATATGCAAGAAGATAACTGGCACTACCACTTCTACGACACTGTTAAAGGTTCTGACTGGTTAGGCGACCAAGACGCAATCGAATATATGACGCGTGAAGCGCCTCAAGTTGTTTATGAACTTGAACATATGGGTATGCCATTTGACCGTAACGCAGATGGTACGATTTACCAACGTCCATTCGGTGGTCACTCTGCAAACTACGGTGAAAAAGCGGTTCCACGTGCATGTGCTGCTGCTGATCGTACAGGTCACGCACTTCTTCACACGCTTTATCAAAGCAACGTGAAAATGGGTACGCAATTTTTTGTTGAATGGATCGCGCTTGACCTGATTCGTAACGAAGCAGGTGATGTTCTTGGTGTAACAGCAATTGACCAAGAAACGGGTAAAATTGCAGTATTCCAAGCCAAAGCGACATTGTTTGCTACAGGCGGTGCGGGTCGTGTTTACCGTGCATCAACCAATGCTTATATCAACACTGGTGACGGCCTTGGTATGGCTGCGCGTGCAGGTATTCCATTGCAAGATATGGAATTCTGGCAGTTCCACCCAACGGGTGTTGCTGGCGCAGGTGTATTGTTAACTGAAGGTTGTCGTGGTGAAGGTGCAATCCTTCGTAACGATGCAGGTGAGCCGTTCATGGAACGCTATGCACCAACTTTAAAAGACTTGGCGCCACGTGACTTCGTATCACGTTCTATGGACCAAGAAATTAAAGAAGGTCGTGGTTGTGGTCCGAAGAAAGACTACATCTTGCTTGATATGACGCACTTAGGTGCTGAAACGATCATGAAGCGTCTTCCATCTGTATTCGAGATTGGTAAGAAATTCGCGAACGTTGACATCACGAAAGAGCCAATTCCAGTTGTACCAACAATTCACTACCAAATGGGTGGTATTCCAACGAATATCCACGGTCAAGTGGTTGTGCCTGAAGGTTCTGAAACTGAAGCATTTGCAGCACATTATGACAAAGATAGCGATATCTATTCGACTAATGCGGGCGATCGTAACTTTACGAAACCTGTTAAAGGCTTCTATGCAATTGGTGAATGTTCTTGCGTGTCTGTACATGGTGCAAACCGTTTAGGTACGAACTCATTACTTGACTTGGTGGTATTTGGTAAAGCTGCGGGTGAGCACATCATCGACTACGTGACTAAACATCACGGTGATGAATACCAACCACTTCCTACGACTGTACTTGAGCAAACTGTTGCACGTATCCGTAAGTTAGATGACTCATCTACAGGTGAAAATGCTCAAGAAGTTGCAGATGCAATTCGTGACATCGTTCAAGACCATGCTGGTGTATTCCGTACAACTGCACTTCTTGAAGAAGGTGTGAAGCAGATTCTTGCGATTGAACCACGTGTACGTAACATTCACTTGAAAGACAAATCTAAAGTATTTAACACCGCGCGTGTAGAAGCTTTAGAAGTTGAAAACTTGTATGAAGTAGCTAAAGCGACATTGATTTCAGCAGCAGCTCGTAAAGAGTGCCGTGGTGCGCATACGGTTGTAGACTTTGAAGAGTCGCCAGATCACCCAACTTACCCATATGGTCGTCGTGATGATGAGTGGATGAAGCACACATTATGGTTCTCTAGCGATAACCGTCTTGAGTACAAGCCAGTGCGTTACAAGCCATTGTCAGTTGCTGCAATTCCACCTAAACCACGTACATTCTAATTGGGAGAAGTAAGATGAGTAGAGGTACTCGTACATTTAATATCTACCGCTACGATCCTGATAAGGATGCAGCGCCGTATATGCAAACTTTCAAGTTAGAATTGACTGATAAGCACCGTATGTTGCTTGATGCGCTTCTTGCATTGAAAGTACAGGATGAATCATTAACATTCCGCCGTTCATGCCGTGAAGGTATTTGTGGTTCGGATGGTGTGAACATCAATGGTAAAAATGGTTTAGCGTGTCTTTGGAACCTAAACGACTTACCAGAAGTGATTACAGTTCGTCCTTTACCTGGTTTGCCAGTGGTTAAAGATTTAGTTGTGGATATGAACCAGTTCTACGATCAGTACAACAAAATTCATCCATTCTTGATCAACAACCAACCTGCGCCACCAAAAGAGCGTTTACAGTCTCCTGAAGAGCGTGAACACTTAGATGGTTTATATGAATGTATTCTTTGTGCATGTTGTTCAACTTCATGCCCATCATTCTGGTGGAACCCAGACAAGTTCTTGGGTCCTTCAGCATTGTTGAATGCATACCGTTTTATCATTGACTCTCGTGATACAGCAACTCAAGAGCGTTTGGCTCGTCTAGACGACCCATTCTCGCTATTCCGTTGTAAAGGCATCATGAACTGTGTATCAGTGTGTCCTAAAGGTTTGAACCCAACTAAAGCAATCGGTCACATCCGTAATATGCTTTTAGATGCTGCGGGTTAATCTCTAGGCTGATTTATCAGTTAGAAAAAGCACACCTTGGGGGTGTGCTTTTTTATTTTATAGCTAGATTTTTGCTGTAAAAAATAAAGTTGAGTGAAAGCGTGAGGTTGGCACTATTTTTGTTTGTGATAGGTGGTTTTTGTGGAAATTGCACCAGATTGGTGAAAAGCGCGGCGATTTAAAACAAATGTCATAAATAAGTGCAAGTATGAGTCTGCAAAAAAAGTTATGAAGATGTTAATATGGATGTTGTTGATGGGGAGGGCATATTGAAAGATGATGCTCTCTTTTCGTATGTGTTTTTTGGAGTAGACTTTGGTCTACGTTGAAACTCGGTTTTATTTAAAGCACCATATATTAGATGAAATTTTGATATGTGTATTTCGCCAATTTATGAAAGGTATGTGTCAAAAAAATCAATTGAAATATGGGGAGTATGTTAAAATTTTTGCACGTTTATATTTAAAAAATGTGCGCTAAATATGTACATTAATTCAACATTTAAGCCGCATTAGAGCGAGTATAAATGAAGGGTTAGTCGCTTTAGAAAAAATAATGCATCGCCTTATTTTCTCTAAGTCGATTTGCAAAAAATTGCTCGGTTTTGGCCGGGTATGAATGAGTGATGATGCCGCTGAGGGCGTTATGATTCATTGTCACATTGGGTAATTCTAATGTAGTGATAACGCCTCATGGCATCCGCCTTATGGGGACTAATGTCATGTTACCAATTTGACATTACTAATCATGGGTTCGCTTAAAAAGCATCCTGAAATGTTTTTGCAATAGGAAATGGGTCCACAAATGCAAGAAGTTGCTGACGCATTGCGTCTTGACACTGAACTTTCCGCTGATAGTGCAGCGTATATTGAAGAACTTTATGAGCAGTACTTGGCTGCACCAGACTCAGTAGAAGCTGACTGGCGTGCATACTTCGATAAATACCCGAAAGGTGATCAACCACACAGCAATGTACGTGAGCAATTCTTATTACTAGGTCGTAATTCAAGTCGTGTTCAAGCAGTGGTACAAAGTTCTGTTAGTACAGAACATGAACGTCGTCAAATTGGCGTACTACAACTGATTGCAGCGTACCGTAACCGCGGTCACCAAAAAGCGAAGCTTGATCCTTTAGGTTTGGCAAAACGTGAAATCGTGCCAGATCTTGACCTTGCTGCACATGGCTTAACCCAATCTGATTTTGACACTGTATTCAATACAGGTAATCTTTTGATTGGTAAAGACGAAGCAACTCTAGGTGAAATGGTTCAAGCCATGGAAGCAACGTACTGTGCTTCAATTGGTGCAGAATACATGCACATTGTTGATACCAAAGAAAAACGTTGGATTCAACAACGCCTTGAAGGTGCACGTGGTCAATTCAACTTCACTGCAGAACAGAAAAAACACGTATTAGAGCGTTTAACTGCGGCTGAAGGCCTAGAAAAATTCCTAGGTAATAAATACGTTGGTGCAAAACGTTTCGGCGTGGAAGGTGGTGAATCTTTCATTCCAATGGTTGATGCTTTAATTCAGCGTGCAGGTTCTGTAGGTTGTAAAGAAGTGGTCATTGGTATGCCACACCGTGGTCGTTTGAACCTTCTTGTAAACATCATGGGTAAAAACCCAGCAGACCTATTTGGTGAGTTCGAAGGTAAGAGCTTACATAAAAAAGGTTCTGGTGACGTTAAGTACCACCAAGGTTTCTCTTCAAACGTAATGACTCCAGGTGGTGAAGTTCACTTGGCATTGGCGTTTAACCCATCACACTTAGAAATCGTTGGCCCTGTGGTTGAAGGCTCAGTACGTGCACGTCAAGTTCGTCGTAAAGACATTGGTGGTGATGACGTATTGCCAGTAATTGTTCATGGTGATGCTGCATTTGCAGGTCAAGGTGTTAACCAAGAAACCTTCCAAATGTCACAAACACGTGGCTATACAGTGGGTGGTACGGTTCACATTGTGGTGAATAACCAAGTAGGTTTCACAACGTCTGATCCACGTGATGCGCGTTCTACAGAATACTGTACGGACATCGCGAAAATGATCCAAGCACCGATTTTCCATGTGAACGGTGATGATCCTGAATCAGTATTGTTTGTTGCGCAATTGGCACATGACTTCCGTCATACTTTCCGTAAAGACGTTGTCATTGACATGTTCTGTTACCGCCGCCGTGGTCACAACGAAGCGGATGAGCCAGCTGCAACTCAGCCAATGATGTATCAAGTCATCAATAAGAAAACGACAACGCGTGCGCTGTATGCAGACCAATTGGTTCAAGAAAGCGTATTAGACCGTGCTAAAGCGGATCAAATGGTTGAAGACTACCGTGCTGATTTAGAAGCAGGTAAGCACGTTGCAAATGCATTGGTACTTGAACCAAATACAAAAATGTTTGTAGATTGGGCACCGTACTTAGGGCATGACTATACAGACGTATGGGATACCACATGTTCTGAAGATCGCTTAAAAGAGCTTGGTCGCAAAATGCGCGAGCTTCCTGAAGGTTTTGTGATGCAGCGTCAAGTTGCAAAAGTGATTGATGATCGCTTAAAAATGCAAACTGGCGAAATTCCATTGAACTGGGGTGCTGCAGAAACTTTGGCTTATGCATCTATTTTAGATGATGGCTATTTGGTTCGTTTGACTGGTGAAGACGTTGGTCGTGGTACCTTCTCACACCGTCATGCAAAACTGCATAACCAAGTGGATGGTTCAACGTACATTCCACTTTGCCATATCAAAGAAAATCAACCACGTACTGCTATTTATGACTCATTGTTGTCTGAAATGGCAGTGTTAGGTTTTGAGTATGGATATGCAACGACTCTGCCTAAGAGTTTGATCATTTGGGAAGCACAATTTGGTGACTTCGCAAACTGT
Source organism: Acinetobacter sp. MF4640 (assembly GCF_002018895.1). Taxonomy (NCBI): domain Bacteria; kingdom Pseudomonadati; phylum Pseudomonadota; class Gammaproteobacteria; order Moraxellales; family Moraxellaceae; genus Acinetobacter; species Acinetobacter sp. MF4640. The sequence goes on from NZ_MVOM01000005.1 coordinate 6,700, forward strand.
GCACAGGTGGTGATCGATCAGTTCATCGCATCAGGTGAAACCAAGTGGGAGCGTGTGTGTGGTTTAACGCTACTTCTTCCTCATGGTTTTGAGGGTCAAGGGCCAGAGCACTCATCTGCACGTTTAGAGCGTTTCTTACAGCTATGTGCTGAAGACAACATGCAAGTGATGACACCGACTACACCTGCACAGATTTTCCATGCTTTACGTCGTCAAGCGATTCGCCCAATTCGTAAGCCAATGATCATCATGTCACCGAAGTCTTTACTTCGTCACAAGCTTGCAACGTCTACTTTAAGTGAACTTGCAAATGGTACATTCCAAACTGTGATTGATGAAATCGATAACATCAACAAGTCAGATGTAACCCGTCTGGTTCTGTGTGGTGGTAAGGTTTACTATGACTTGCTTGAGAAACGTCGTGAGCAAGAGTTGAATAACACTGCAATCGTTCGTATTGAACAATTGTATCCATACCCTGAACAACGTATTGCTGAAGTTCTTGCTCAATATCCAAATGTGAAAGACATTGTTTGGACGCAAGAAGAGCCGAAGAACCAAGGCGCTTGGTTATTTATTGCTCCTCGTCTATATGATGATGTAATGAAGTCGGCTAAACCAGTACGTATCAGTTATGCAGGTCGTGAAGCTTCTGCTGCACCGGCTTGTGGTTCACCATATTTGCATGCAAAACAACAAGCTCAGCTCGTAAATGACGCTTTAGCGATCGTAGCTGAATAACAGGAGATTCTTAGTAATGGCAACCGAAATTAAAGCACCGGTATTCCCTGAGTCAGTTGCGGATGGAACAATCGCAACTTGGCACAAACAACCAGGTGAAGCAGTATCACGTGATGAAGTGATCTGTGATATTGAAACAGATAAAGTTGTTTTAGAAGTTGTTGCTCCTGCTGACGGTACAATTGCATCGATCATTAAAGGTGAAGGTGACACTGTTCTTTCAAATGAAGTGATTGCACAGTTTGAAGAAGGTGCTGTATCTGGCGCTGCGCAAACTGAAGCAGTTCAGTCTGAAGCGAAAGTAGAACAAGCAGTTACTCAAACTGAAGCGGGTGCTGCACCAGTCGTTGAACGTGCTCAAGTTGCTGATCAAGCGCCTGCTGTGCGTAAAGCATTGACTGAGTCTGGCATTCCAGCTGCTGATGTTGCGGGTACAGGTCGTGGTGGTCGCATCACAAAAGAAGATGTAGCAAATCACCAAACTAAACCAGCAGCTCCAGCTGCAGCACCATTAAGTGTTGCTGTGGGTGAGCGTGTTGAGAAGCGTGTTCCAATGACACGTCTTCGTAAGCGTGTTGCTGAGCGTCTGCTTGCTGCAACTCAAGAAACTGCAATGTTGACGACGTTTAACGAAGTGAACATGAAGCCAATCATGGAAATGCGTGCACAATACAAAGACGCATTTGAGAAGCGTCATGGTGCGCGTCTTGGTTTTATGTCTTTCTTTGTTAAAGCGGCAACTGAAGCGCTTAAACGCTACCCAGCAGTTAATGCTTCAATTGACGGTGATGACATTGTTTACCACGGTTACTATGACATCGGTGTAGCAGTATCTTCTGAGCGTGGTCTAGTTGTACCTGTGCTTCGTGATACAGACCGCATGAACTATGCTGAAGTTGAAAATGGTATCCGTGACTTTGCTTACAAAGCACGTGATGGCAAATTGGGCATCGAAGACATGACTGGCGGTACATTCACCATTACTAACGGTGGTACTTTCGGTTCATTGTTGTCGACTCCGATTTTGAATACACCACAAACTGCGATTTTGGGTATGCATAAAATCCAAGAGCGTCCAATGGCTGTAAACGGTCAAGTAGAAATCTTACCGATGATGTATTTAGCGCTTTCTTATGACCACCGTTTAATTGATGGTAAAGAAGCAGTTGGTTTCTTGGTAACAATCAAAGAATTGTTAGAAGAACCAGCTAAATTGATCCTTGACCTTTAATTCTAAAGAATAAAACATGGGCTTAGAGCGATCCTCTAAGCCCATTTTTGGAGATAAAAATGTCTCAACAATTTGATCTTGTTGTAATTGGCGGTGGCCCAGGTGGCTACGAAGCAGCAATTCGTGCAGCGCAGCTTGGTTTTAAAGTTGCTTGTATCGAAAAACGTATTCACAAAGGCAAACCATCATTAGGTGGGACGTGCTTAAACGTGGGTTGTATTCCGTCTAAAGCATTGCTTGATTCTTCTCACCGTTATGAAGATACAGTGCATCACTTAGCTGATCACGGTATTACAACAGGTGAAGTGAACTTTGATTTGTCTAAACTCCTTGCACGTAAAGACAAAATTGTTGACCAACTGACCATGGGTATTGATGGCCTTTTAAAAGGTAACGGTATTGAGTGGTTAAAAGGTACAGGTAAATTACTTGCAGGTAAAAAAGTAGAATTTGTATCTCACGAAGGTGAAACTCAAGTTTTAGAGCCTAAATATGTGATTCTTGCAACGGGTTCTGTGCCAATTAACATTCCATCAGCACCAGTTGATCAGAACATCATTGTTGACTCAACTGGCGCACTAGAATTCCAAGAAGTACCTAAGCGTTTAGGTGTCATTGGTGCGGGTGTAATCGGTCTTGAGCTTGGTTCAGTATGGCGTCGTCTAGGTGCTGAAGTTGTTGTATTTGAAGCAATGGATGCATTCTTACCAATGGCTGATAAAGCTTTGGCAAAAGACTACCAAAAACTGTTGACTAAGCAAGGTCTTGATATCCGTGTTGGCGCTAAAGTTGCTGGCACAGAAGTTAATGGTTCTGAAGTCACTGTTAAATATACTCAAGGCGGCGAAGAAAAAACTCAAGCGTTTGATAAGTTGATCGTTTGTGTAGGTCGTCGTGCATACGCTGAAGGTCTATTGGCTGATGATTGCGGCATCAAACTTACTGAACGTGGTTTAGTTGATGTGAATGATTGGTGTGCGACTTCTGTTGAAGGTGTATATGCAATTGGTGACTTAGTACGTGGTCCAATGCTTGCACATAAAGCAATGGAAGAAGGCGTAATGGCTGTTGAGCGTATTCACGGTCATGCAGCTCAAGTTAACTATGACACCATCATTTCTGTGATTTACACACACCCAGAAGCGGCGTGGGTCGGTTTAACAGAACAGCAAGCGATCGAGAAAGGACATGAAGTTAAAACGGGTCAATTCGGTTTTGCTGCAAACGGCCGTGCAATGGCTGCGGGTGAAAATGCTGGTTTCGTGAAGTTTGTTGCTGATGCAAAAACAGATCGTTTACTGGGTATGCACGTGATTGGGCCTGCTGCGTCTGATATCGTACACCAAGGTATGATTGCACTTGAGTTTGTATCTTCTGTTGAAGATCTACAGTTGATGACTTTCGGTCACCCAACATTCTCAGAAGTGGTTCATGAAGCTGCACTTGCAGTGGATGGTCGAGCGATTCACGCAATCCAGCGTAAACGCAAATAAGACAACGAAAAGAGCGACTACGGTCGCTCTTTTTTGTTTCAGGTGTTGTCTTCTCATGAAGAATCATCTAAAAATAAAGATAAGAAGTTTTAAAAATCCAAAATGGTTACTGTGATAGTAAACAGTTTCGGTGCAACAAAAAGTAAATAAGCAGTAATAAAAAGGTTAGTCGATGAATTTACATGAATATCAAGCTAAAGCGCTATTAAAAAAATATGGTATGCCTGTCCAAGAGGGTGTACTTGCCACCACTCCAGAAGAAGCAGTAAAAGCCTTTGAACAAATAGGCGGGAAATTTGCTGTCATGAAAGCTCAAGTTCATGCGGGTGGTCGTGGTAAGGCGGGTGGCGTAAAAGTTGTAAAGTCTGCAACGGAAGCTGCTGAATATGCAAAAAGCATCATCGGGACCAACCTTGTTACCTATCAAACCGATAGCCATGGCCAACCTGTAAATAGCGTACTTGTCGCGGAAGATGTTTATCCTGTAGAGCGTGAACTGTATTTAGGTGCAGTGGTTGACCGCTCAAGCCGTCGTGTGACCTTTATGGCTTCGACCGAAGGTGGCGTCGAAATTGAAAAGGTTGCAGAAGAAACCCCTGAAAAAATTATTAAAGTTGAAGTCGATCCTTTGGTTGGCTTATTGCCATTTCAAGCGCGTGAAGTTGCATTTAAGTTGAACCTTAAAGATGGTCAAGTGAATCAATTTGTGAAAGTGATGTCTGCTGCGTATCAGGCGTTCATTGAGAATGACTTTGCTTTATTTGAGATTAACCCGCTATCTGTGCGTGAAAATGGTGACATCCTATGTGTCGATGCCAAAGTGGGGATCGACTCAAACGCGCTGTATCGTTTACCTGAAATTGCTGCGCTGCGCGATAAGTCACAGGAAAATGAACGGGAGTTGAAAGCATCTGAATTTGACCTCAACTACGTCGCGCTTGAAGGCAACATTGGCTGTATGGTCAATGGTGCAGGCCTTGCGATGGCAACCATGGATATTATTAAACTCTATGGCGGCCAACCTGCGAACTTCCTTGATGTCGGTGGTGGTGCAACCAAAGACCGTGTGATTGAAGCGTTTAAAATTATTCTGGCAGATACCTCTGTACAAGGGGTGTTGATTAATATCTTCGGTGGAATTGTACGTTGTGACATGATTGCTGAAGCAATTATTGCAGCGGTTCAAGAAGTAAATGTGACCGTACCTGTGGTTGTTCGTTTAGAAGGGAACAATGCTGAATTGGGTGCCAAATTACTTGATGAATCAGGTTTAAAACTTATTTCTGCAAATGGCTTGTCGGATGCCGCAGAAAAAATTGTTGCTGCAGTAAAAGCGTAAGGAGTATCAATATGAGCGTATTAATTAATAAAGACACCAAAGTATTGGTACAAGGTTTTACAGGTAAAAACGGCACATTCCACTCAGCACAAGCACTAGATTATGGAACTAAAGTCGTTGGCGGGGTAACTCCTGGTAAAGGTGGCACAACCCACCTAGATTTACCTGTATTTAACACCATGAAAGATGCAGTTGCTGGTACAGGCGCAGATGCGACTGTGATTTATGTACCAGCTCCGTTTGTATTAGATTCAATTATTGAAGCAGTGGACTCAGGTGTTGGACTGATTGTAGTCATCACAGAAGGTGTGCCAACTTTAGACATGCTCAAAGCTAAGCGTTATCTTGAAACCAATGGTAATGGTACGCGTCTGATTGGTCCAAACTGTCCGGGTATTATTACTCCGGGTGAATGTAAGATTGGGATTATGCCGGGTCATATTCACCAACCGGGTAAAATTGGTATTATCTCGCGTTCAGGTACGTTGACTTATGAGGCGGTTGCTCAAACGACGAAACTGGGCTTAGGACAATCAACCTGTATTGGTATTGGTGGTGATCCAATTCCGGGCATGAACCAAATTGATTGTTTGAAACTGTTCCAAGAAGATCCGCAAACTGAAGCGATAATCATGATTGGTGAGATTGGTGGTACGGCTGAAGAAGAAGCAGCTGAATATATTCAATCGCATGTGACTAAACCTGTGGTGGGTTATATTGCAGGTGTAACAGCACCGAAAGGCAAGCGTATGGGACATGCGGGAGCAATTATTTCTGGTGGTAAAGGTACTGCTGAAGAAAAGTTTGCAGCATTTGAAAAAGCGGGGATGGCCTATACGCGTAGCCCAGCAGAACTCGGTTCAACCATGTTCCAACTTTTAAAGGATAAAGGTTTAGTTTAAGCCTTTTATATTTTAAAAGAAAAAGCCGTATGTCTTAATTGCACATGCGGCTTTTTTGTGGAGAGCATATTGGTTTGCTCTAATATAAAAAATAATATAAGGGTTTAGAGTAACTTAATCCCAGTTGAAAATTATATTCAGCCACATAGAAAAAGCCATATTGAACAAAAGACAAAATGGTTAAATTAGAGCAAGATTTACTATGCACCTAATAATCTGAGAATCGATAAATATTTAGTGTACACTGTTTCTATAGCGGACTATGCTATATTCATAATTAAAATAATTCTTTTGAAGACATAGTATTGCAGATGTTGAAGCCTATTCATTTATTGTTTTGTCGCTGCTTATTCTTGTTCGGGCTAGCAATGAATAGTGCTTATGCTGAAAATGAAGACGTCTACTTAGCTGAGTCTTTGAGTGATGATATTTTCCACTATTATCAGCAGTTAGCTGCACAACATAATGAAGAAGAAAACGATTATACATTGATCAATAATGATTTTTATGAGAATGAATATATTCGCGTATTTAACTACTCGGCCTACAACTCGGATGGTTTGAGCCATAAATTGGGGACAGGGGAGTTTGATAGTTCAGATTTGGATGCACTCAGTATTTCATTTGGGTATGGTATTGAAATTAAAATCAACAAACGAAATAAAGTTGGATATGAGTACCTTTCAAATTTTCCTTATGATCGTGGGCAATTGATCCGTTTCTTTTGGGTGCGTTTGCACTAAATGGTTCAACTCAGTTTATTTGTAAAAAAGGTTGTAGCCATATGGTTTAGAATGTTTTCACTCAATTGTAGAGTCTAGGATGTTTACATTACTTTTGGACTTTTCTGATGGTAGGCTAATCGATTACCAAGCTAAAATAACTTAAATTTTTATAATAGATGATAGGCTTACTATGCTGAGTGAATTAGAGGGTCTATCGTTTTAACAGCTTAAATGTGTATTTTATTGAAAGTTGAATATTAAAGTAGATGATAAAAAACGCGACAGATCGTCGCGTTTTTTGCTTGTAAGTCTAACTACTATTGAGCTTTGCTTTGCGGTTTTAAGCTTTGGGTTAAACCATTGATGTCGCCGCCTTGAATTCCCAGTTCATTCATCAAGCTATCAATTAATGGTGCTTGGGTACGATAGCGTAGCGCACTATTCACCACTTGATCAGACAAAGCAACTTGTGAAGATTCCGCACCATCACCTCCAGTTGTGGCTGAGCCGACATTACCTAAACCGTTAACCTGTAGAATTTTGATGTCATCAATGTTTTCCATCGGCTTAACACTTTCACGAATGATTTCAGGTAAGTATTTTAACAATGCTAGGCGAATTTGCATTTCAACTTGCTCAGGAGATAAGACGTTGTTGGCCTCATTCACGGCACGTGTACCATCTGCATCGACTTGGTATTGTTTTTCCATTGCTTGAGCCAACAGTATTTTGGCATCCGCTTCACCTTTGGCCTTTAAGCGAGCTTGTTCGGCTTGAGCTTCCGCTGCAATACGAACTGCTTCGGCATCATCGGCAGCGGCTTGTTTACCTGCTTCAGCGGCAACGGTAATCGCAATTGCGTCTTTTTCAGCAGCTTGTTTCGCTGCAACCAATTCAACTGCTTTTTGACGCTCCGCACGCTGGGTTTCACGTACTGTAATCACTTCTTCTTCAGCTTTCACCGCTTCAGCGCGGGCGCGGTCAGCTGAAGCTTTGGCTTCAGACTCTTCACGTGACTTTTCAGCAATTGCAATGGCACGTGACTGTTCAGCCAGTTCGATGGTTTTCTTTTGTTCAACCTGTGCTTGTTCAATAATTTGTGATTTTTGAATATTTTGGCTTTCGACATCACGTGCTGCACCAATACGCTTCAATTCAACTTCACGTTCAGCTGCAATACGTGCTTCTTCTGCTTCACGTTTTTTCTCCGCCTCTTGAGAGGCAATTTCAGCCAATTGCTCTGCACGGCGAATTGCAATTTCACGTTCTTGTTGTAGTTTGGCGTATTCTTCTTCGCGGATGATTTGTAGACGAGCTTGTTCTGCTTCTAGGTTTTTAGTCTTAATGGCAAGGTCAGCGTCTTGCTCGATGTGATTACGTTTGCGACGACGGTCTTCAATCGTTTCAGTCAGTTTGGTTAAACCTTCGGCATCGAATGCATTTTGAGGGTTAAAGTATTTGAAACCTGTTTGGTCTAAACCTGTTAATGACACCGTTTCAAGCTCTAGACCATTTTTATGTAAGTCTTCAGACACCACTTGTTGTACTTTTTGTACGAAGTCCACGCGCTTTTCATGTAACTCTTCCATCGCCATTTCAGCTGCTACAGCACGCAAGGAATCGACAAATTTACCTTCTACAAGGTTCTTCAACTCATTTGGAGACATGGTTTTTTGTCCCAAAGTCTGCGCGGCCACTGCAATTGATTCTGCTAGTGGCTTCACACGGACATAGAACTCCGCCATGACATCGACGCGCATACGGTCACGGGTAATGAGCGCTTGATCATCAGCACGGCGAACCTCTAAACGTAGCGTGTTCATGTTGACAGGAATAATTTCATGTAATACAGGCAGTACAATTGCACCTCCACCTAAAATGACTTTTTCGCCGCCAAAACCTGTACGTACGAAAGAGATTTCTTTACTGGAACGACGGTACAGACGGGCAATAATAATGCCGATAATGACCAGAGCTGCAAAGATAATCCCTGCAAGAATAAGAATGTTATAGAAATTGTTGCTGAGCATAAGGATCCCGATTTTATTTAAAGTTATAAGTACAAAATGAAAGAATTAAAGTGAAATGGCCTTAAAGCCAATCTTGGTTTTTTGAGTCAAAATCACTTCTTGACCTTGAGAAAAATGAAGGTCTGTTTCAGGTTCAACCAGTACATAATGCGTTTGCCCGAACTGATCTTGAACTCGTGCTTGAGCCGGTGAGTTGACTTTAGCCTCACCTAAAATAATCAGTGCTGTTCGTCCAATCAGCTCTTCACTGTAAATTGCTGTGGTTTCATCTTGTGGTAAAATTTTAGCAATCAGCATGGCGCTGTAACGAATCATAGGCATCGAAAGTACGAGGCAAAGAGGTGCCATGATCCATGCACTCCAATAGCTCCCGGTCCAAGTTTGAAGAATGGACTGTAGAATAAAGCCACTTAAGCTATACAGGGTGAGGAAGATAATCAGCCAAACCAAGAGGGGGACACGGCCGATAAACAACCAATCCAGCAGGGCATTGAGCCAACCTTGATTGGCATCTAGTGCAATGTCGACGTCTTTAGTGTTGCCAAGGTCATTAGGTAAGAATTGGTCAAGTAGGCCTTGTGAGCCGCCGCCTAATACCAATAAAATCAATTCGAGCAGTCCCAATAAAAACATCAGACTGAGGCAAATACTAAAAATTAAATTGGATGGGTGAGTAAATAATTCCCACATTCTAAAGGTTCTCTATTTTTATGCTGTTATCAGTTAAGTGTAAATTTTTAAAAAGAATTGTATTGAAATTGGGCTTTAGCATAGCATTCAAAAAACAGAATGTCTAAATTTGATGGCACATAAAGAGAGAGCAGTTTAATTGTGATTTGATAAATTTTAGGCAAAAAAATACGCAATGATTGGGGTATTCACTGCGTAGAACACGAATCTGTTGTTACACAGTTTCGGTAAAAAGGAGAAATGTTATATCTCAGGGTTAATCTAAGCTATGAAGTTATCATAAGGTCTGCGCGTTCTTATTTCATGAGTATTCACGTTAAGTACTGTAAATTTAGGTTAACAAACGACACTAAATGTCAGTTTTTGAGATGCATGTGGCTTATTCGTGTTTATTTCGCGATTAAAAAAGCCTTTCTCAGTGAGAAAGGCTTAAATATGCGCTTTAGTTTAAGGTGGGTTTAGAAATGAAACACCCCTAAACCCGATTTAACTTCATCTAGAGTCTGCTGAGTGATATCACGACATTTGTCTGTACCTGTCTTCAAAATATCCATGATGTAATCAGGATCTTTCGCAAGTTCCATACGACGTTCACGAATAGGCGTGATCAGCTCTTTCAATACGCCTTCAAGACGTTTTTTCACCGTACCATCGCCCAAACCACCACGGCGGTAATGTGCTTTCAGTTCTTCAACTTCTTCTTTATTTGGATCAAACGCATCTAAATATGTAAATACGATATTACCTTCTACCTGACCGGGGTCTTCAACACGCAGGTGGTTCGGGTCGGTGTACATCGCATTAACAGCTTTTTTAATGTCTTTATCTGTTGCATCCAACACAATAGTATTGCCCAAAGATTTCGACATTTTGGCTTTACCATCAAAGCCGGGTAAACGGCTCATATTGGAAAGCAGAGCCTTACACTCAGGCAGTAATTCCTGACCAATCTGACGGTTTAAGCGGCGTACGATTTCATTGGTCTGTTCGATCATTGGAATTTGGTCTTCACCCACAGGTACAACCGTTGCTTTAAATGCGGTGATATCTGCCGCTTGCGCAACTGGGTAGCATAAGAAACCAGCTGGAATATCACGTTCAAAACCACGCATCTGAATTTCAGACTTGATAGTTGGGTTACGTTCTAAACGAGACACGGTCACAAAGTTGAGATACAACATTGTGAGTTCATTTAGCGCGGGTAAGCTCGACTGCACGCAAATGGTGGTTTTGGTTGGGTCGATTCCGACAGCTAAGTAATCTGTGGCAACTTCAAGAATATTGCGGCGAACTTTTTCGAAATTATCTGCATTGTCAGTAAAGGCTTGTGCATCGGCCAATAATAAATGCTGATGGTGTGAATCCTGCAAACCCACACGTGAACGTAAAGATCCGACAAAGTGCCCTAAATGAAGTTGTCCCGTTGGACGGTCGCCTGTCAAAATAACAGGACGGTTGTCTTGATTACTCATTATCTATTTCCAAAGTCGTCGTAGCGACATGCTATTTTCAAAGAATGCAGACATTGTACGGCATAATCTTTTTCAATGTCAGTCTTAAAAAAACTGCAGTGAAAAAATTATAAAATCAGTTAAATTTCAAAAAACAAATATTCAAAAGCTTAGATCACAGATTAAAATGTCAGAATTCTCAAGATGGATAAAAATAAATGGCGAGTAGCTTATTAATATTACTAGATGATATTGCCACGATATTAGATGACGTTGCGGTCATGAGTAAAATGGCGGCAAAAAAAACGGCGGGTGTTTTGGGCGATGACTTAGCACTGAATGCCCAACAGGTCAGTGGGGTTCGTACTGACCGTGAGCTGCCTGTGGTTTGGGCTGTGGCAAAAGGCTCTTTTGTTAATAAATTAATTTTAGTCCCTGCGGCGCTGTTGATTAGTGTGGTTGCACCGTGGCTGATCACGCCACTGTTAATGATTGGTGGTTTATTTCTATGCTATGAAGGGGTAGAAAAAGTCCTACATAGTTTGCATCACAAAAAAGCCAAAACCGAAGAAGAAGCCAGCCAAGAATTAACTGCGATTGAAACTGATATGGCGACTTTTGAAAAAGATAAAGTCAAAGGGGCGATTCGTACCGACTTTATTTTGTCGGCAGAAATTGTGGTGATTTCACTGGGGACTGTGGCTGCTGCAACTTTTTCAACCAAAGTTATGGTGTTGTCTGTAATTGCCATTTTAATGACCGTCGGTGTATATGGTTTTGTGGCGATGATTGTCAAAATTGATGATTTAGGGCTGTATCTAACTCAGCAAGTCTCTTCATTTAAGCAAAGTATTGGTCGTGGTTTATTGGCTTTTGCACCAAAGCTGATGAAGACCTTAACCATCGTGGGCACTATCGCGATGTTTTTAGTGGGTGGCGGTATTATTTCCCACGGCGTGCCTTTATTGCATCATTTCACTGAAGGTTCAGTGGATTATGCTGAACATATTCCAACTGTGGGCAGTATCATTGGAGCATTAACCCCAACACTGATTAATTTAGTGATCGGTTTTGTGGCTGGTTTGATTGTATTGGCTATTGTGAGCTTGATTAAAAAAGTTTGGCCAAGTTCAAAAAAGGCATAAACTGGATTGGGTCAGCATGAATTAGAAGAAGGAAGAGTGCTATGCGTTGGAAGGGACGTCGAGTCAGTAGCAATGTCGAGGATCGCCGCGGTGGTGGCGGTGTAAAGGCGGGTGGCATCAGTATTTTGGGGCTGATCGTGGCCTTTGTGGCATGGAAGTTTCTAGGTGTCGATCCGCAGCAAGCCTACCAAGCCACTAAACAAGTGACCGCACAAACTGGAGCGGCAGAAACTCAAGGTTTGGATAACCCAACGCCTGATCAGCAGGAAGCGATGGACTTTGTCGGTACGGTACTGGCCGACACTGAAGACACATGGAGTCAAATTTTCCAACAGCAATTGGGACAACAATATGTTCCGCCGAAGTTGGTGATGTTTTCAGGAGTGATCAATTCGGGTTGTGGTACTGCTCAGTCTGCAATGGGGCCGTTTTACTGTCCAGCAGATCAGAAGGTGTATATCGACACCGCTTTCTTTAAAGACATGCGGACTCAAATGGGTATTGGCGGTGAGCAAAACCAAACGGAGTTGACTCGCCAAGATCAAGCGGGTGACTTTGCTCAGGCTTATGTAGTGGCACATGAGGTTGGACACCATATTCAAACTATTTTAGGAATTTCTGAACAAGTGCAAAAAGCTCGTGCACAGGGCTCAAAAGCGCAAGGCAATGCTTTATCGGTACGCCAAGAGTTACAGGCTGACTGTTTAGCAGGAGTATGGGCGCATCATAACAATCAACGAACTCAGTTCTTAGAGCAAGGCGATGTTGAAGAGGCGATGGATGCGGCACATAAGATTGGTGATGATTACCTACAAAAGCGGGCAACAGGGCAAGTGGTCCCTGATAGCTTTACCCATGGAACCAGTCAGCAGCGTATGACTTGGTTTGGCACGGGCTTTAAGTCGGGGCAAGTTGAAAGTTGTGATACTTTTAATCAAGCCATTTAAGTCATAAAAAAAGAGGTGATTAATCACCTCTTTTTATTTTAACCAATTCATTTCTATCGGTTTAAGAACTGCTTAAAGTTTCGAGCAATACGGACACTCACATATAACGCAATACAGGCAAATAACAACACCCCAAACACCACATACTTTAAGTTGCTCATATCCGCACGGTAAAACTGTTGAATTTGTTCAGGCGTATAACGCAATGTTTTAACATCTTGTGTGCGTGTATCGAGATAACTGACTTGCTGAATATAGTTAAACTGACCTGCTTTGAGTAGTTCAATTGACTGAATTTGGCGGGTATGTTGTTCGTTGTAATCATCCACACAAATGTCAGTTAAATAATGATCACAGCTGAGTTTGGCGATATAACCCTGATTGGCCACATGCAAATAAATATGATCATCGGGAGCTTTATTGTTTGAAAGTAGAACCAGTGTTTGATCGGGACGAGAGTTCATTTTAAAACTTTGAGCTGCGGCGAAAGTTTGCTCAGCTTGTAAAATTTCTTTGGTTTTCGCAAAGCAGGTTAGAAACAACGCAAAGGTCGTGAGGAAAATAATCAGTGCGAAGAACATCCGAAAGATGGTTTTAAAAGTGAATTGCATAGGAGATCAAACTTGGCCAAAGGGAAAGTTCACGCATAAAAAACATGCATATGCCCTATGTTAATTCATCATCAGGAGAAATGTTAAAAAAATTATTTTTTTCGGGCGTTGATGTGAAAAATGATTAAAATATTTCGAGCATCAATGTGTATGAAGTGAATTTTTATTCCATAGATAAGCACTGAAAGCCGCCATCTCCCCAACCGCCCAATTTGGAAGTTCAATGGGAAATTATTTTTTTCTACAAGTTTTTACCGTTATTTTTGCATTATCCATTGCAACGACTATTTTCAATAAACGTATTTTAGGTTTTCCCCAAGCCATTGGCGTCCCCATCGTTTCTGCCATTTTTGTCTTTATTTTACAGTGGGGCGCGAGCCTGCTGAGTGGTAATCAGTTTATTACCATCAATATTCATAACATTGAAGAAGCGGTTCGTCACATTGATTTTTATGACTTTTTAATCAATGGCGTGATTTGCTTCATTTTGACCTCGTCGGCACTGAAGTTCAAAGTCTCAGATTTACGTAGTTATTGGAAGCCGATCAGCATTTTAGCCAGTATTGCGTTGGTACTGTGCGCCGTGTTCTTTGGGGTGGTGCTCTACGGTTATCAGTTCATTATTGGACAACATGTCGATTTATTGGTGCTTTTGCTGTTGGGGGCTGCATTGGGTGCAACGGACCCGATTGGGATCAAAGGCGTGCTCAGTTCTGTACGCGCACCGCATCACTTAATGGTCAAGCTCGAAGGCGAATCACTGTTTAATGATGCCATGTGTATTGCGTTATTCATGACGCTATTAAACGTCTTACAAGGTGAAAACTTTACCGTCATGGGCGTGTTGCAGACCTTACTCTATGAAATTTTTGTCGCCGTCATTATTGGTTGGGCCTTTGGTTTAGGGATCTTGCGACTACTGCGTGGTAAGCACGAAATGGAGTCGCTCATTTTAACCACAGCACTCTTGGCCTGCGGTTCGTACTTGGTTGCACTGTTTGCCCACGCTTCAGCGCCGATTGCTTGCGTCATCGGTGGTTTGATTGTAGGGAACAAATGGAAAGAAATTTTACAAGAGCGCGAAATACGTGAAGTGAACCATTTTTGGCATACGGTTGAAGGGATTATTAACTCGTTCTTATTCACCTTAATTGGTTTGGAACTGTTTATTTTAGATCTCAGCTTTAGTCTGATTTTTGGTGGCATCATCGCTTTCATTATTCTGCATGCTTCACGTTTTGCAGCGAACTATTTATCTTTTGCTTTTTTTCCCTCTTTCCGTAAGAAAAGTTATAACGGAAGTTTGGCGATTTTGTCATGGGGTGGAGTGCGTGGAGGGATCTCCTTAGCACTGATCTTAGCGGTAGCCAACGTGCCTGAGCTAAGTGAATACAGCAGTATTTTGATTGGTTATACCTTTATTGCCGTGTTGCTCTCAGGTATGGTCTGCGGTCTAGGATTACCTGCTGTAATGAATGCGTTTTACTACAACCCGAATGAAGAAAAGACGGGTTTTAAAGGCTGGTATCAACGTCTGTGTAATAAAATGAACCGTAAAGGCTTCAAGTACATTATTGGTGAAGATGCACAGGGCTATGAAACCATTATAGTCTATCAACCTGAAGCATTGATTGATGTTAAAGCAGATGACGGCATTGCCGCGGTGCATAACCCTGAGCGAGTTCAGGAAGTGAAACGTCTGGAAAGTCCTGATAATTTTTAGTGATTTACTCAACCAAAAAGCCCCTGTATTGGGGTTTTTTAGAATGGATGAGAGGGCTTATTTGAATCAGATAATGATGTCATTATGGAATACTTAGAATAGGGCACATTTGAAATGGCAGAATCGATAGTCAAAGAACTAGCCCCGATGATTTTTCAGGTGATCGCTCAGATTCCTTATGGGCGGGTAGCCAGTTATGGACAAATTGCACGTTTAGCAGGCATTCCCAAACATTCGCGTTTAGTGGGTTATGTGCTGAAACATATGGATGCAGATAGTAGTTTACCTTGGTATCGGGTAATCAACTCCCAAGGGAAAATTAGCCTAAGTAAACTGAATGATCAGGGACAGAACATTCAAGCACAGTTACTTATGGCGGAAGGTATTTTAGTGATTGGGGACAAAGTGAAAATGAAAGAGTTTCAATGGAATATTTAAAATAGAAATGCCCTACCTCCGTAGAAGTAGAGCACTCGATGTATTACTGGCGAACAACTAAAACAGGAATGTGCGCTTCACCTAAAACACTTTGTGCAACACTGCCTATGAATAAACGTTTTAAACCTGTACGACCATGAGAGCCAATGACAATCAGGTCTGCTTTAGATGTTTCTGCTTCTTTGATAATTTCACGGTGCACCACCTGACCTTCAAGTAGTTTTGCTTCAACTGGAATGCCCAGATCGCTAAATTTAGCCGCAGCTTCCTCTAGCGTTTTCAAAACTGAAGTACGCGCACGTTCAATTAAGTCATTGGTTTGAGTTGCAGAAATGTATTCAGCCGCAATGTAAGGGTCAAGTGCAAGTACTTGAACGACTGTGATTTTTCCGCCAAATGCTTTAGCAAGTTCAGCCGCTTGCGCAACGGCTGCATATGATGTTTCTGAACCGTCTACAGGGACTAAAATGTTTTGGTATGCCATGGTTGTTTCTCCTTATTATCAACTGATTATACGTGCAGATTTCTGTTCTAATGTATTACGGGTTAAATACAGCTTATACCTTGATATTAGCTGTATTTTTTAAAGAATAAAACCTAGTAAATTCATATGGATATTTGCATATGAAATGCTAATTTCTCACTTCTAAATTAGCACAAAAGCGTGTGAATAATAATCAATTTAACACTAAAGTTGAATGTAAATGTAGCGTTTAAGAAACATAGGCTTTGTTTGAAAAATAGCTTATATTTATGAATGGCTTACTACTTTATCAATACGATGACAGATACGAATCAACTGAATTGGCAACGAACAAATTTAGAGAATGTTGAAATGTTTGTTAAGCTATCTTAAATTTTTTGAATGGTTATATTTAAAGAAGAATAAGTAGTTGAATTTTAATGATAATAATAGAATATACAACAATATATTTTAGTAACTTATTAGATGTTAAGCATTAGGTAGCTAAATATTTACCAACTAAGGCAACTCATGATTTTAAATTTTCTCAGAAAACCACTTACAGTCGTAGATTTTTTAGTCTTACTATTATTGTCACCAGTAATTATTAGTATTGTGATCTTTATTGCCATAATTTTAGAACCTAGTGATATTCCAAGTATAAAAGATCAGCCTTATGAGTGTGGGAGATTTGGTAATCAACAAATGAAGATCGATCGAAATTATCTATTTTTTGCAAGAGTTGAATACCAAGATGTGAACTATTGGGGTAAGAATGTTAGAGAACAGCATAATATCAAAGGATGCGATGATCAGATTCAAAATGCTAGTTTTGACGTCAAATGGCCTGAAATGGAGCCATCAGATGGATTTCAGTTGGATTCAAAAAATGTAAATAACATCACAGTAGCACTCAATCAGCGGACTATATGGCTAGAAGAACAAGAGAACAAAGGCTTTTTTGATTCAATTGCTAGTTTAAAACTCTACCTAAGAGATATAGCAACACATGAAGAGATGAGCGCAAAAGAGATCAATGAAAAAAAAGTATTTAACCTAAATCTTGGGCTTTATCAAATAGATGTTAGAGGAATTGGGCGGGTTTCTCAAAGGGTTTTTTGGCAAGAAATTGAGGGGAAAGGAGTGGGTGTCATCATTAATTGCCATTACTTTCAAAGTGAAAATACAAGTTGTGAATTAAGTTATCACGTACCAAATTATGGATTCAATACGAGCTATATAACGATCTATTTTCATGCAGAATTGCTTCCGCATTGGCAAGAAATACAACAAGATTCTTTTAAAATGATCGATTCTTTTCGGGTGAGGGTATAACAAGAAGAATGAGATGCTATCTTACAACAGACGTTTAATTCAGGTGTTCAATGAGTTGAGTAACATCATCTGTCTGTAACTGCTCACGCATTTTTAAAAACTGCTTTTCATCTAAGTCATAGAGCTTCAGTGTAAGCAGTTTTTCTATATCTGCTTCGGGAAAGCGATACTTAATAATCTTGGCAGGTACACCACCCACAACGGCATAGGGTGGAACATCTTTGGTCACGACAGCACCTGTTGCGACCACTGCGCCTTCACCTAACTCCACACCCTGCATAATCATGGCACGAGAGCCAATCCAGCAGCCATCGCCAATGATAGTATTACCTGCGGGCACAAAACTACGCGTATCAAAAGGAAAGGCCGAAATCCAGTCAGTACGATGCAGTTGGTTACCACCCATCATAATGACGCATTCTGCGCCAAAACAAACGAAGTTACCGATATAGAGCTGATCAATTGGTTTGTCTATGGTCGAGGGTTTATCATGTAAATAACGCACAACACAACGTTCAAAACCTTGATCCCAATACGCTGAGTAGTAAGAGTAATTCCCTTTAATGTGAATATTCGGATTCTTCACCGTTTTAGAGATGAACTCAAACTCACACCAGTGTTTGACAGGAGAATTAATCAGGGGTTCAGACATAAAAAGACAGCGTTGGAGAGTGTGAGAAATTATAACAAATAAAAGTCTTGCTTTGAAAAAGAGAGGGGGAATGGATTGCTTAAATCTATCTCATTCTTGGAGTGAAATTTCCCACCTGCATAAGAAGAGGGCTAGGGAGAGGTATTTGGGAAAATACAAAAACAAAAAACCCCTCAATCGAGGGGTTTCTACAGCCGTAAATATCAAAGAACCTTAGATATATGCAACTTTTACAATTTCGTATTCAACTTCACCCTGAGGGGTTTGAATTTTTGCTTCATCGCCTTCGCTTTTGCCCAAAAGGCCACGCGCGATAGGAGAGTTCACTGAAATTTTATTGATTTTAAAATCAGCTTCGTCATCACCAACGATCATATAGGTCTTTTGTTCTTCGGTGTCTAAGTTTTCGATAGTGACTGTCACCCCAAAAACCACGCGACCATTCTGTTCAAGTTCTTTGACATCGATAACTTGAGCCGCACCCAATTTACCTTCGATGTCTTGAACACGACCTTCACAGAAACCTTGTTGCTCACGCGCAGCATGGTATTCCGCATTTTCTTTTAAATCCCCGTGCTCACGTGCTTCAGCAATTGCCGCAATAATACGTGGACGTTCAATACTTTTTAATTGATGTAATTCTTTCTCTAAGGCTAATTTGCCTTGGGGAGTCATAGGATAACGTTGCATTGTTGTCCCTCAAGTCTGTGAGTGTAAAAAATATAGGTTTATAAATGAAAAAAGCCCGCCACCGAGAGGTGACGGGACTTCTCGGTAAACGAATTAACCTACAGTTTGTAAATCTTGCAAACGGTATACATCCATTGGCAATTGAATCGCAAATGCTTGGCATACAGCATCAGCACCGTTCAAGGTCGTAGTGTTATACACTTTCGCTTGAAGTGCTGAACGACGAATCGAGAACGAATCTTGTTGAGCTTGTTTGCCTTCAGTTGTATTGATAATGAGGTGAACTTCGCCATTTTTCAAGCGGTCCACGATATTAGGACGGCCTTCAGTGACTTTATTTACACGTTCACACTCAATACCTGCAGCTTTAATGAACTCATAAGTACCGCCAGTCGCAAGTACTTTGAAGCCAAAGCCTACCAGTTGCTTCGCAATACCAACAGCACGAGGTTTGTCTGAATCACGCACAGAGATAAATGCATGCTTCACTTCGCCTTCTGTAGGAAGACCCGGTACGCGTTCATTCGAGCCTAACACAGCTTTGTAGAATGCTTCACCAAATGTTTTACCTACACCCATGACTTCGCCTGTAGATTTCATCTCAGGGCCAAGAATAGGGTCAACACCCGGGAATTTGTTGAACGGGAACACTGCTTCTTTTACAGAGAAGTGAGTCGGGATGATTTCTTTAGTGAATCCTTGAGATTCTAAAGATTGACCCGCCATACAACGCGCAGCAACTTTCGCTAAAGACTCACCGATACATTTAGAAACGAATGGCACAGTACGAGACGCACGTGGGTTCACTTCTAGGATGTAAACGTCTTCGCCTTTCACAGCAAACTGTACGTTCATCAAACCAACAACGCCAAGCTCTTTCGCCATAGCAACGGTTTGACGACGCATTTCGTCTTGAATTTCAACTGATAGCGAGTATGGAGGAATCGAACATGCTGAGTCACCTGAGTGAATCCCTGCTTGTTCAATGTGCTGCATAATACCGCCAATCACAACGTCTTTACCGTCAGATACACAGTCCACGTCAACTTCGATCGCATCATCTAAGAAACGGTCAAGAAGAACAGGCGCTTCATTTGATGCTTGAACCGCATCACGTAAGTAGCGTTTAAGTTCGTCGTCGTTGTATACGATTTCCATCGCACGACCACCGAGTACATAAGAAGGACGTACCACAAGTGGGTAGCCGACTTTAGATGCTTCAGCCATACCTTCTTCAGCAGATTTTACAATGCTGTTGTTGGGTTGACGAAGTTGAAGACGTTGAATCATTTGTTGGAAACGTTCACGGTCTTCCGCACGGTCAATCGCATCTGGTGATGTACCGATAATTGGGGCACCTGCTTCTTCTAAAGCACGAGCCAATTTAAGCGGAGTCTGACCACCGTACTGAACGATAATGCCTTTTGGCTTTTCAGTACGTACGATTTCAAGTACATCTTCCAAAGTGATTGGTTCGAAGTACAAACGATCAGAAGTGTCGTAATCCGTTGAAACAGTTTCAGGGTTACAGTTCACCATGATGGTTTCGTAGCCATCTTCACGCATTGCAAGCGCCGCGTGTACACAGCAGTAATCGAATTCGATACCTTGACCAATACGGTTAGGACCACCACCGATCACCATGATCTTATCTTTATCAGATGGGTTTGATTCACATTCATCATCGTATGTTGAATACATGTAGGCAGTGTCAGATTCGAATTCTGCCGCACAGGTATCCACACGTTTGTAAACTGGAGTCACGCCTAAGTTCCAACGGTGCTTACGGAATTGTTTTTGTGAAATACCCATCAAGTTCGCGATGCGAAGGTCAGATAAACCTTTACGCTTGAACGAACGGATGTTGTCTGCGTTTAGATCACCAAAACCTAAAGTTTTGATTTCATTTTCAGTTTTGATGATGTCTTCGATTTGGATCAAGAACCATTTATCGATTTTCGTCGCTTGGAACACGTCTTCTAAGGTGAAACCATGACGGAATGCATCGGCTACATACCAAATACGCTCTGGACCCGGAACTTTAAGTTCAACCAAGATCTTTTCTTTCGCGCCTTCAGTACCTACAGCGATTTTTTCATCAAAACCACACGCACCAACTTCAAGACCACGAAGCGCTTTGTTTACAGACTCTTGGAAGTTACGACCAATCGCCATCACTTCACCCACAGACTTCATCTGTGTGGTCAGTGTTGCGTCTGCTTGTGGGAATTTTTCAAAGTTGAAACGTGGAATTTTTGTTACCACGTAGTCAATTGCAGGTTCGAACGAAGCAGGAGTTGTTCCACCCGTGATGTCATTTTTTAATTCATCAAGGGTATAACCAACTGCTAGTTTCGCAGCGATTTTTGCAATTGGGAAACCAGTTGCTTTTGATGCAAGGGCAGATGAACGCGATACACGTGGGTTCATCTCGATGATCACCATACGGCCAGTATCTGGACAGATACCGAACTGAACGTTAGAACCACCTGTTTCCACACCAATTTCACGAAGAACTGCTAAAGATGCATTACGCATCAATTGATATTCTTTGTCTGTCAATGTTTGCGCAGGAGCAACAGTGATTGAGTCACCTGTGTGCACGCCCATTGGGTCAAAGTTTTCGATCGCACAAACGATAATACAGTTGTCGTTTTTGTCACGAACAACTTCCATCTCGTATTCTTTCCAACCAATTAAAGATTCATCAATCAATAATTGTTTGGTTGGAGAAAGATCGAAACCGCGTTCACAGATTTCAAGGAATTCTTCTTTGTTATAAGCGATACCGCCACCTGAACCACCCATCGTGAATGACGGACGGATAATCACAGGGAAGCCGAAGCGTGCTTGAATCTCTAAAGCTTCTTCCATGTTTTCAGCAATCGCAGCTTTTGGACATTCAAGACCAATTTTACGCATTGCTTCATCAAACAGTTTACGGTCTTCAGCTTTTTCAATTGCTTCTTTGGTCGCACCGATCAATTCAACATTGTATTTTTCTAAAATACCGTTGGCATCAAGTGCAAGTGCACAGTTCAATGCTGTTTGACCACCCATTGTAGGAAGGACAGCATCTGGACGCTCTTTTTCAATGATTTGTGCAACAGTCTGCCAAGTGATTGGCTCGATATATGTTGCGTCTGCCATCGCAGGGTCGGTCATAATGGTGGCTGGGTTAGAGTTCACCAAAATAACACGGTAGCCTTCTTCACGAAGAGCCTTACACGCTTGCGCACCTGAGTAGTCAAACTCACATGCCTGTCCGATGACAATCGGACCTGCACCAATAATTAAGATACTTTTAATGTCTGTACGTTTAGCCATGATCGCTTCCTTAATTACTTCTTAGATGCTTCGATAAGTTCGATGAAATGATCGAACAATGGTGCGCAGTCATGCGGACCAGGGCTTGCTTCAGGGTGACCTTGGAAGCTGAACGCTGGTTTGTCTGTACGATGAATCCCTTGAAGAGTTTGATCGAACAAAGACTTGTGCGTAGCTTTCAAGTTTGCAGGAAGTGTTTCTGCATCCACTGCGAAGCCGTGGTTTTGAGAAGTAATCATCACTGTGCCTGTTTCCATGTTTTGAACAGGGTGGTTAGCACCGTGGTGGCCATGCGGCATTTTCACCGTTTTTGCACCTGAGGCAAGTGCAAGAATTTGGTGACCCAAGCAAATACCAAAGACGGGTAGGTTGCGAGCGTCTTCTACAATTGTTTTTACAGCTTCAATTGCGTAGTCACATGCAGCTGGATCGCCAGGGCCGTTCGATAAGAACACGCCATCTGGATTCAATGCAAGCACGTCAGCAGCAGGAGTTTGTGCAGGCACGACAGTGAGTTTACAACCGCGGTCTGCAAGCATACGTAAGATGTTGGTTTTGACACCGTAGTCGTATGCAACAACATGGAATTTAAGTTCAGGTTGTGTGAAGCCTTTGCCTAATACCCAAGAACCTTCTGTCCATTCGAAACCAGTTGGGTCACAGCATTCTTTCGCTAGGTCTAAACCATTTAAACCACCGAATGCGCGTGCTTTTTCTAAAGCCTGCTCTTCAGTAATATTTTCACCAGCAAGGATGCAACCATTTTGCGCACCTTTGTCACGCAAAATACGGGTTAATTTACGCGTATCAATATCTGCAATTGCGACAACATTATGTTCTTTTAAGTATTCGCCTAAAGATTGCGTTGATCGGAAGTTGCTATGCAATAAAGGTAGGTCACGAATGATTAATCCGTTGGCCCACACTTTATGAATTCGACCTGACTCAGCGTCTTCATCATTACAACCTGTGTTACCGATATGAGGGTAAGTTAAAGTCACAAGTTGCTGTGCATAACTCGGGTCAGTCAAAATTTCTTGATAGCCAGTCATGGCAGTGTTGAAAACGACTTCACCAGTCGTACTACCCGATGCACCAATAGACGTTCCTTTAAAGATCGTACCATCGGCAAGGGCTAAAATTGCTGGGGTGCTCAAACCAAAGCTCCTGAAATTTAGGCTGTAAAAAAGCGAGTAGACGAAAAAAAAGGAAGGCTATCTAAAAACCTACCCTCCCTATGTCTGCTCGCTTGAACTTAACATGGCACTATACGCAACTTCACTAACAAAGTCCATGCCAATAAGATGGAATTAACAAGATAAAGTGCTTTTATTTTGTAGCGGATACTGTTTCTAAGTTTTGTAAAGAAAAATGTAACAACAAATAATTGTCTAACAAATCAAAATCTAAATTTTATCGAATCACGCTAAGCTGTCGCTGTGTATATAACAACAGGAATAACATCATGACTGAACAAGACAAAGTGACCAAACCAAAGCCAGCGTTGAAAGAAGTTGTTGCAGAAAGCACTGAAAAGCTTGAGCAAGTGGCGAAAGAAGCAACAGAGCAGGTCACTGAAGCGGTAGTTGAAAGCAAAGAAAAGCTTGAAGCTGAAGCGAAGCAGTTGAATGCCAGTGTGCAAGAGCAACTCCGCCAGTTTAAACAAGATCTTTTACTGCGCTTAGAAACCATTAAAGGGCAGTTATCGAACTCTCAAAAAGACTTAACTGAACTAAAAGAGTTTGTTAAAACTGAGTTTACTGCTGTTTTAGATGACTTGACCAAACTAGGTAAAGAGTTAAAAGGTGATGTCAGCGAAATTTCAGTAAAACATAAAGATCAGTTGACTGAAACGTTTAAACGTTCAAAAGAACACACCTTAGATGCGTGGAATAAAGTTTCAAACAAATAATCTAGCTGTACGAGACTCAAGATTAAGTGCATAAAAAAGTGAGGTCATAGCCTCACTTTTTTATTGATCTGGTTTGTTTGTCTGGATTAAAACTGATGCAACCAATCACGTTTATTGTGAAAGTCAGCTTGTTGGCCACTATGCTGCATGGCATAGAACTGTTGACCTTGTGAGGTATTCAACACCGCGGATAAACCCAGATATAGGTCAGCCCATTTCAGTTTGTGTTGCAGCATAAATTCAGTCAGATCAATGCTGACATTTAAACCATAGTGAGTACGCTTCAATTGATTGAGTTCAATATCGTAAGCGACCTGTGGCGGCATATCTTCAGGATAACGATATTCCTCAAACTGATAGGCCTGCCAAGCTTGCGAAGGGGAGAGATTGATCTCGCGATAATAATCTTCGCCTTTTACCCCGATAAAGACTTCAAAACAGGTGTTTTCCCATAAAAAGTCTTGACGAGGATTTGCATTCACGACTTCGGGCCAGTGCATGTACAAATTGGGATCGCGTAACCAAAAGCCGATATTGAGAGCATATGGGCTTTGTTGTTCAATCGCACCAACAAGCGAAATAGCTTGAAAGCGACGATCAAATGCACTGAGTTCGTAACTTGCCATAAAAAACTACAATTATTTTGCTGCGTGAGCGAAACGAACTAAATTAGACAATTTGGCATTTTGTTTCGCCGCTTTTTTGTAAAGCAACGCAATTTTACCAATGGTCTGTACAATTTCTGCACCTGTAGTTGAGGCAATTTCTGCAATGATTGCAGCGCGCTCTTCACGGTCTTCACCCGCGATTTTGACTTTAATCAATTCGTGGTCGTTTAAAGCACGTAAAATTTCTTCAACGACATTTTCAGTCAGACCTGAACCGCCAAGCATTACCACAGGGTTTAAAGCATGACCGATTTGACGCAAACGCTTGCGTTCCTGAATGGATAAAGTCGCCATAAAGATAACCTAATTTTAAAAACGGCTTAGTATAACAAACTGCGAAATTAAACGCTTTATATTCTGTGGAAATAATCGATTTAGATAATAGAAAAAAACAACTAAAACCCAAGATTTGGATACAGATGTATACTGCAAGCCTAGAGAATTTAACGTACAATTAAGTTTAAGAAATTTTAATGTTTTAGAGAGATATGGCAACACGCATTACCAACCAAAAGTTATCCAAAAGTAGCCGTGCGTGGATGAGAGAGCACCTTGATGATCATTTTGTGAAAAAAGCGCAAAAAGAAGGTTATCGAGCACGTGCAGCTTATAAGTTACTTGAAATTCAAGAAAAATATAACATCATTCGTCCGGGCATGACCGTGGTTGACTTGGGTGCTGCACCTGGAAGTTGGTCACAAATTGCAGGAAAGCTGGTCGGTGATCGAGGATTGGTGGTTGCATCTGACATTTTGGAAATGGATGCACTCCCAGATGTAACCTTCTTGCAAGGTGACTTCCGTGAGCAAGAAGTATTCGATAAATTGTTAAATATTTTAGATGGACGTAAAGTAGACGTTGTAATTTCAGATATGGCCCCCAATACTTCAGGTAACAAGGCTGTAGATCAACCTCGCCAGATTTACCTCTGTGAATTGGCCATCGATTTTGCTACGAAAGTGCTCGGTCCAAATGGTCAATTTGTTGTAAAGGTATTCCAAGGTACAGGCTTTGACGAGTTCCGTAAGCAAGTAGTCGACAACTTTGATGTGTTAAAGACAGTAAAACCTGCTGCATCACGTGCCCGATCTAAGGAAGTATTCTTAGTTGGGCAAGGCCGTAAGAAGGCTTTTAAATAAAGTTTACTTGCCAAGTCGTTAAAAATTGTGCATTTTGTACCTTTTTATTATTTTGCGAAGCTGATCTTCAGCAGAAACTTTAAGGTCACCCGATAGGGCATGATCAAATTAGATTGATATGGGAATAAAGCTTTGAGCGATCTCTTCAAGAATGCCATATTGTGGCTAGTGATACTGGGCGTACTGATCCTTATTTTCAGTAATGTCAGTAGCAATGAAAAGCCGACAGCGATGAATTATTCAGAGTTTGTTGCTGCGGTGAATGCTGGTCAAATTAAGCAAGTGACAATTGATGGCGAACGAATTCATGGCCAAAAATCAAACGGTTCAGAGTTTGAAAGTATTCGTCCTGCGGTTCAAGACCCAGAGCTTATGCCTAATCTGATTAAAAATAACGTTGTCGTTGAAGGTACTGCACCTGCGCGTCAAGGTTTATTGATGCAACTTTTGATCGCAAGCTTCCCTGTACTTTTAATCATTTTGTTATTCATGTTCTTTATGCGCAACATGGGTGGCGGAGCAGGTGGTAAAAACGGTCCAATGAGTTTTGGTAAGTCAAAAGCAAAAATGTTGGCAGAAGACCAAATTAAAGTGACTTTTACCGACGTCGCTGGCTGTGATGAAGCAAAGCAAGAAGTTGTAGAGATTGTTGATTTCTTAAAAGACCCTTCAAAATTTAAACGCTTAGGTGCAACGATTCCTAAAGGCGTGTTAATGGTGGGTCCACCGGGTACAGGTAAAACTTTACTTGCAAAAGCAATTGCAGGCGAAGCGAAAGTACCATTCTTTAGTATTTCTGGTTCTGACTTTGTTGAAATGTTCGTGGGTGTGGGTGCGTCTCGTGTCCGTGACATGTTTGAACAAGCGAAACGTCATGCGCCGTGTATCATCTTTATTGATGAGATTGATGCTGTGGGTCGTCATCGTGGTTCAGGTACGGGTGGTGGTCACGATGAGCGTGAGCAAACCTTGAACCAAATGTTGGTCGAAATGGATGGCTTTGAAGGTAATGAAGGCATTATCGTCATTGCTGCGACAAACCGTGCCGATGTACTGGATAAAGCTTTACTCCGTCCGGGTCGTTTTGACCGTCAAGTAATGGTTGGCTTACCAGACATTAAAGGTCGTGAGCAAATCTTAAATGTTCACATGAAGAAATTGCCTTCAGTGACTGGTGTTGATGTACAAGTGCTTGCACGTGGTACACCGGGCTTCTCTGGTGCACAATTGGCGAACCTTGTGAACGAAGCTGCATTATTTGCTGCACGTCGTAACAAGAACACTGTCGATATGCATGATTTTGAAGATGCAAAAGACAAGTTGTACATGGGCCCTGAACGTAAGTCGATGGTGATTCGGGAAGAAGAACGTCGTGCAACCGCGTACCATGAAGCTGGTCATGCGATTGTGGCTGAAATTCTACCGGGTACAGACCCTGTACATAAAGTGACTATTATGCCGCGTGGTTGGGCGCTGGGTGTAACTTGGCAGTTGCCTGAACATGACCAAACCAGCCACTATAAAGACAAAATGTTGAATGAACTTTCAATTTTGTTTGGTGGTCGTATTGCTGAAGAAATCTTTATCAACCAAATGTCGACAGGTGCTTCAAACGACTTTGAACGTGCGACTAAAATGGCACGTGCGATGGTGACCAAGTACGGTATGTCTGACAAACTGGGTGTAATGGTGTATGAAGATGATTCTCAGCAATCATTTATGGGCAGCATTGGTAGTCGTACGATTTCTGAAGCAACGCAGCAACAAGTAGATGCTGAAGTTCGTCGTATCATCGATGAGCAATACCATGTAGCACGCAATATCTTGGAAAACAATAAAGCTATCGCGCATGCGATGGTAAAAGCTTTGATGGAGTGGGAAACGATTGATCGCGAGCAAATTCGTGACATTATGGAAGGTCGTGAGCCACAACCACCAAAAGTATATGTTGCAGAAAATCCTGTGATGGATGTAACTCCTACGGATGGTCCAAGTACACCACCACCATTACCATCTGCAACTTAATTTTAAAAAGTTAAAATAAAAAACCACCTTCAGGTGGTTTTTTATTGCGCGATTTTCCACTGCTGATGAAGAAAAATAAGCACTTAAAAGTGGGCAAAGCGTTATGATAACGCAAGCTAAACTGGAGAATATCACATGCAATTGATGGCTTTGCCGAAGAAAATCCTACGTTGTGGTGAGTTATCACTCGATCTGTCGGTACCGCATGTGATGGGTATTTTAAATGTGACGCCGGATTCGTTCAGTGATGGCGGTAAACATAATGGCAAAGCACAAGCGATTGCTCATGCTAAGCAAATGATTGCGGATGGGGCGACAGTCATCGATGTTGGTGGTGAATCGACACGTCCAGGTGCATCTGTAGTTGAGGTTGAGGAAGAGATTCGTCGTGTCGTTCCAGTGGTGGAAGCTTTGGCTGAACTTGATGTAGTCATTTCGATTGATACCTCTCAACCTGAAGTGATTCAAGCAGCGGTCGCAGCAGGCGCAAATATCTGGAATGATGTGAGAGCATTAACACGTCCGAATGCCTTAGAGACGGCAGCTGAACTGAATATTCCAGTGATCATCATGCATATGCGTGGTGAACCAACCACCATGAATAGTTTAGATCAATATGATAATGTCATTTTAGATGTGATGGCTGAGCTTTCCCAGCGTGTGGCGGATGCACTCAAGGCAGGTGTCAAAGCTGAAAATATCATGATTGATCCGGGTTTTGGCTTTGCTAAAAATGCAAAGCAGAACCTTAAGCTTTTAAACGAATTCCATCAGCTGAATCAGCTCGGGTATCCCATCTTGTCCGCATTGTCACGGAAGCGCTTTATCGGAGAAGCCTTAGGTGGGGCAGATGCAGGCCAGCGGGACGTGGGTTCTGTAGCGGGACATTTGCTGAGTATTCAACAAGGCGCGTGTATGGTGCGCGCCCATGATGTCAAAGCCATGAGTGATGCGATCAAAGTTTGGCAAGCGATGAATCTAGCTTAATGGGGCGGCGGAATGCTGGGCTAATGATTTAATTTGAAAATTTGATCTATATCAGATTGTTAGACTGGCAGCATCTTCAGATACTGCTTTTTTATTTGGTGATTTGTTTGGTTTATGTTATACAGACTCGTTTTTTAAGTTTCTCATTTTGAGTGCCTGTATGTTTGCAGATTTACTTCTCCCTATGTTTGATGATGAATATTATCCCGATATTCTTGTTGCTGAAGTGAAGCAGCATGTTGAGACTTTTGCTAAAAAAATTGTAAAAGCAAAATCTGAGGGTGATATTTATCAATATGCCAATGCCACAGTGGCTGAAATTAATGAAATGAAGCCGCATTTTGAAGATCTAGACTCATCGTTAGATGACTCTGCTGCCGATTTTATTGCTGAAGCGATGATGATGGTGGTACAAGGTGCTGGGTTTATGGATATTGAAATGGAAGAATTGGTGGTGAACAGAGAGTGGTGATTCACTTTCTCATTTCAAGCGCAGTTAGTTTTTGCTTTAGAAGCTGAGATTGCTGTTACAGTTCATCTAAAAGATCGGTGAGATGACAACTTTGGTTCAAATGTTCATCTCCAATCGCATCGACTGTCATCACGTATTCGCCTTCGACCATTTCAGCATTTGCACTGAGATTCAGCCAAAATTTTGGATGCTTTTTCATGAGCTCACGAATATGTTGCTCATCTTTAGTGTGATTAAAGCTTAATTTAAAATGAGCATCTACTGATTTACACGCATGTAAATAAAGTTGGTGGTCTTTTTCAATAATCGTGCCTGCAAACAAGTCATAAAACGTATCGCTATCTGTTTGCTGCGAGGTGGGGTTTGCATGGCTGACGTTTGAAAAAACTAGGCTCAGGATGATAATGAGGGTATTCTTTTTCATATTGTGATTGTTATGTGCTTCGAGGCATAAATTATAGACATAAAAAAACCAGCATATTGCTGGATTTTTTTATTGCACCATCTTAATTAGCTTAAGAATGGTGCCCGAGGCCAGACTCGAACTGGCACGCTTTGTGGGCGGGGGATTTTAAATCCCCTGTGTCTACCGATTTCACCACTCGGGCATGAGCGCAATAATAGAGGACGAAATAAAAGTTGGCAAGTCTATTTGTGATTATTTGCTTTCTTTTCAATCAATTCAGCGGTTTATGTTTAAAAAATAGCAAAATTATCTGTGCTGCACTTGTTCAGGCTTCATAAAAATATCATCGACTTGAGATATGGGTGTCATCTTTTTCGCATAAATTTCAAGTCCATATCGTCTTTAGGCAATCCACATGACAAAAAAAATGAACCGCCGAGAACTTATTCAAAAAACTTTGGCAGGATTTGGTGCTTTATCTTTACCTATTTCACTGACCGCTTGTGGTGATGATGCCGACTCAAACACACAGCCCAACACGCAAGTGCAATTTTTGCATGGGGTTGCCAGTGGTGATCCTTTACAAACTCAAGTCATCATTTGGACACGCGTAACACCATCGGATAGCAGTGCGCGTTTAGAAGTGCAGTGGGAGGTGGCAAAAGATGCGGACTTTAAACACATTACAGCAACAGGAAAGGTGCTGATTACAGCTGCACAAGATTTTACTGTGAAAGTGGATGTGACGGGACTTGCTGCTGGGCAAGTGTATTTCTACCGTTTTAAATCGGCGTCGAAGTATTCAATCACAGGGCAAACCAAAACTTTGGCAACGCAAGTACAGTCGGTACAGTTTGCCGTATGCTCATGTTCAAATTATCCAGCGGGTTATTTCCATGTTTATAAAGAAATGGCCAAACAAGATGTCGATGTCGTCATTCATTTGGGGGATTACATTTACGAATATGGCATGGGCGGATATGCAACAGAAGAGGCTGTAGCGATGGGGCGCGCACTGGCGGATGATAATAATACAGAAATTATTCGCTTAGATGACTATCGCAAACGTTATGCCTTATACCGACTAGATGCAGATTTGCAGGCTGCGCATCAACGTCATCCTTTTATTGTGATTTGGGATGACCATGAACTCGCAAATGATACATGGGAAAAGGGTGCTGAAAATCATCAGTCAGATACTGAAGGCGATTTCCTTGAACGTAAACTTGCGGCACTGGCGGCCTATTTTGAGTGGATGCCAATCCGTCCGCTTTCTGAAAAAGATCATTTGAATATTTATCGCCAGTTTAACTTTGGTAATTTAGTGCAGTTGAATATGTTGGATACGCGTATTCTAGCGCGGAGTAAACAGCTAGATTATGCGGATTATTTAACCGCATCGAGTTTGGATGCTGTGCGCTTTACTACAGATATGCAAGATCCAAATCGAACGTTACTGGGGTTGAATCAACGCGCATGGTTAACACAGCAACTTGCGAGCTCTAAAGCCACATGGCAAGTTTTGGGTCAGCAGGTGTTGATGAGCAAAATGCTTGTTCCAGCCGAGATGTTACAAGTGCTCAGTGCAATCAGTAGCGGCGCGGTAACTCCAGAGGTTTTGGCGCAGGTGAATCAACTCATTAAAGAATTGGTAGAAATAAAACTTCGTTACTTAAATCATGATCCATCTTTAACAGTAGAGCAGTTGTCTCGTATTAAAACTGTGGTTCCTTACAATTTAGATGCATGGGATGGTTATGCGGTTGAAAGGGAGACGCTGTACGGCACACTGCAGTATTTAAATAAAAAAGTCATGGTCTTGGCTGGTGATACCCATAATGCATGGGCATCGGACTTACACGATTTAACAGGGCAGTTTGTGGGTGTGGAGTTAGCGACAAGTTCAGTTTCCTCGCCAGGTATGGAAAAGTATTTGTCTATTTCAATGCAACAACTCAAAGAGTTTGAGTTTGCTTTTACAACCTTGATTGATGAGCTGAATTATTGCAATTTAAATCAGCGTGGTTATTTGAAAGTCCGTTTTACCGCAGAGCAGGTGCAAGCGGATTGGATTTTTGTGGATAGCATTAAGCACAAAGAATACATCGTTGATGAAACTCGCTCGCATCAAGTGATATTAGACCCGACATTATCGCCAGTCAGTGCGTTAAAGCAAACGGCATAAAATTAAAATGGCCTTAGAAAAAACCGAGCATCATTGCTCGGTTTTTTTATAATTTCTCATCGATATAACTGTCGAGATCGATGTGCTTAATCTGCTTACAGTAAGCATGCTCATACTTCAGAAGTTGCACATACAAATCTGCTTCATGCCCCAGCTGGGTTTTCCGTGCCTGATAATCTTCAGATTGATGGGAACTAAAGCGTAATTGGAGTCGTGATTTGACCGTTTGCTTATAGGCCCAAAAACAAACGCGTCTGAGTTGTTGTAACTGATGATGTTCAACCGATTGGCTGTGGTCTCGAAATAAATTTTCTTTATAGAAGCGCACAAAACCAAAGTTCACACCAAAATAAAACAAGATCCACATCAGCAAACTGCTTTCAATGAACATCAGATTTAGTCCACTTAAAAGAATCACGGCAGCGAGTTTGATGGGCGCATGGCGTTGCAGTTGATACAAGGAGTTTGATGAATGTTTAATTTGTTTAATGACAAAAGGTAAGATCCACATCAGCACCAATAAAATACTGATAATGGCATAACTGTGACTTTGGAGCGGATCGAGATTCTCCAAGTGAGTTAAGTAAAAATCTTTCAGAATTAAGCTGATTGGAATAAAAATCATCACCGCCAAAACCCACGGAATAATTTCACGTTGGTCATCTAAAATACCGCGTGTTTTGATTTGACTATAAAGCAAGTAATTACGTTTAAATGCGGCAGGGTAGCGGGTCTCTAATTGTTGCAGTAACAGTTGAACTTGTTTGGATTGCATCGTCAAAAAAGAGCGTATGAGAAAAATAGCCTTTACTATAGTAGATTTGGAAGGGGGATGGCTCAAAAAAATACGTGAAACAGAATATTCACAGAGAAAAGCACAACAATTTCGCTTTTTCGCTCTGAATTATGCGAAAATGTCGGATTCAATTTTTTTGTCTAAGGGCAGTTCATGACTGATCATTCTCCTGAATCTTTAAGTGATATCGAAATTTTAGACATTTTGCAGTCTATGAAAGACGATGAGCTTGATACAGAGGCAAAAGAAGAGATTCTTAAGGGTGGTAAAGCGGGTCGTCAAGAAGCTCATAAACTTGCGATTGTGGCTTTGAACCAATCTTTTGAAAGTAAGTTTGTTGAAGCTGTAGCTTTGGCGTTGGGCCTGAATGAAGGTCAAGCCAAAAAAATTCGCTATAAGAAAGACCGCATCCGTATTTTAAAAGTACGTGGGATTGAATACATGGCGATTGATGGTGCGGAAACAGCACAAGTCTTGTCACAAGTTGCACAAGCAATTGTACGGGAAGATGCGACCGTGACTCATGATTTGCACAACATCTTCCCATTTTGGAAAGAAGGCTGGCCAATGGTTCAGTTTGACAGTGCATATAAAATTTTATCTGAAGATATTACCATTCACTATCAAGCAACTTTAGATAAATTGCTAGAATTGTATGGTCGTTAAGATCGCAGTATCAAAGCACCTTCGGGTGCTTTTTTTATGGGGCTATATTAGCTATGGAAAATCCAAGACAGTAATAAGCTGATGGGCCAAATGAACAGTCGCCACCATGTAATGAGTGGATTCCAGAAATATTGTCCAAAAGACAGAGTATCGTTAAAGCTGCGTTGCCCACGTTCATAAGCATAAGGTGTAATCCGCCATGCTAAAATCAGCAAAACAATCGCACTTACGATCAGAAGTGTGTGGCTGTATTGGGAAAAATAATAGTAAATCAGATAAAGCGCAGAATAAAAGAAAGTACACGCCAAAATAGCAGGCAATGAAAAAGACATAAGCTTGACTCTATTATATTGTTATATCAAGGCATTATAAATGAAAATACCCGATGTATCACATCGGGTATTTATCGGTTGTTGAGCTTAAGGTTCGTTATAACTCAGTATGAGTATTTGATTAACCCAGTGTTGAGTAAAGTGGGAAAATACCAAAGATCATCGCTGTAACCAGCATCACTAAACAAGTAATCACCGCCCACCTGATGGTAAATTCTTGGTGTTCACCAAAGTTAATTCCAGCCAATCCACAGAGTAAGTAAGTCGATGGAACCAATGGGGACAGTAAGTGTACAGGTTGACCAACAATCGATGCACGAGCCATTTCCACAGGAGTGATACCATAGTGTCCAGCGGCTTCAGAGAGTACAGGCAGTACACCAAAGTAGAAGGCATCATTCGACATGAAGAAGGTCAGTGGCATACTAATCACAGCCGTGATAGGTGCTAAATACGGCCCCATACTTTCTGGAATAATGGCAACCAGTTCTTGAGACATGGCTTCAACCATACCTGTACCCGATAAAATACCGGTAAAAATACCTGCCGCAAAGATAATCCCGACTACAGCTAAGGCACTAGCAGAGTGGTTACCAACCAAACGCTTTTGCATGTCTAGATCTGGATAGTTCACCACCAAGGCAATACACAGGGCAACCATGAACAGAATCGCCGCAGGTAAAATGCCCATTACTAAGCAGACCATCAAGACCAAAGTTAGTAGAGCGTTAAACCATCTTAAGTGGGCACGGTTGGCTTCAGGTTCTTGCGAAATCTGAATACTGTCACCATGGCTAATATCTAATTCCACAATACCAATGCGTTTACGCTCCATACGGCCATACATAAAGCCGAGGAAGTATAACCACCCAATTGCAACGAGCATTGGTAAAATCATCGGAACAAAGACATCGTTTGGATCGACATGCAATGCCGTTGCAGCACGTGCTGTTGGTCCACCCCATGGCGTTAGGTTCATGATTCCGCTCGCAAGCATCATTAGACAAGCCATAATTAAAGGGCTCATACCAATACGCTTATACAGCGGTAGCATTGCGGCAACACAGATCATATAAGTGGTTGAACCGTCACCATCCAGGGAAACAATTAAAGTCAGCGTAATGGTGCCAAGGGTCACTTTTAAAGGATCGCCTTTAACCTGCTTTAAAATCCACTTCACAGAAGGGTCGAATAGACCCGTATCGATCATAATTGCAAAATAAAGGATTGCGAAAAGGAGCATTACGCCCGTAGGAGCGAGCTTTTTAATGCCTTCCATCATCATATTGCCAAGTTCAGCAATATCAAATCCAGCAAGGTTGTCAACAAAGAGACTTAAAACATAAGTAAGTAATGCAAAAATGATAGGGATTAAAGTTAAAGCAACAAGAGCGCTCAGTCGTTTGGACATGATTAAGTACATGAAGCACATAATCATGCCTAAACCTAAAATGGTCAGCATGGATCAATCCTTTGAACGTGTTAAGTCTGTTTATTCATCAAGTGACAGCGATAGTATGCAATTCAGCATGATTTTTAAATGCTCTTAAACATATGTGATTTTTCATTCTATTTTTCTAATAAATAATATATATCTGTAAAGTATGGTTAAGATACTTATTTTGTATAACTTCATATGGTTAAATCTGAAGCAAAAAAAACCTTGCAGTTGCAAGGTTTTAATTCAAGGCGATGTTTCTATTCCTCGACTGTTTGGGTTGCAGGCTGTAGTGTTTCTTCAAGTAAGCGCGTCACTAAAAGTTGGTCAATCTTAAAATGATCGACATCAACCACTTCAAATTTAAAGCCTGCGTATTCTACGGTATCGGCAGGGCGTGGAATTTTGCGTAGACGGTACATCATAAAACCAGCCAAGGTTTCATAATTTTCTTCATCTGGCATTTCATCAATGGCCAGTGCATGCTTCATGTCTTCAATCGGCGTGCTGCCATCAATCAGCCATGAATTATTATCACGTTTAATGATCTGTTGTTCGGCTTCAATTGGAGTAACCCAGTCGCCCATGACCGTAATCATAATGTCTGACAGGGTGATGACGCCCACGACCAAAGCATATTCGTTAATCACAACAGCAAACTTTTCTTTGGTGGAGCGGAAACGGTCTAATAACTCAGACAAGGTCAATGTGTCTGGAATGGTGAGAACATTACGGATGGTACTTTCATTGAGTTGGAGTAAAGATTGATTATTCAGAATACGGACCAGAATGTCTTTGGCATCGACATAGCCAATTACATCGTCAATATTTTCACTACACACCAAGAATTTTGAATAAGGATATTCGGCCAATTTTTGACGGATGCTGGCTTCGGATTCATTTAAAGTAAAATACACCACGTTTTCACGCGTGGTCATACTTGAAGGTACGTTCCGCTCTTCAAGTTCAAATACGTTCTCAATGAAGTGATGTTCTTGCTTTTGCAGGACGCCTGCTTGCGCACCCGCATCCATCACTGCAGAAATGTCATCAAAGGTAATGTTGTCATCACGGGTGGTATTCACTTTAAACAGGCGGAATAACAAGTTGGCAAGAGCATTAATAATCCAAGCCAAAGGTTTGCAGACCTTAATAAACACCTGAATGGGGTTAATCACAGCAATAGAGATTTTCTCTGGGGCAATCATGGCCAAACGTTTCGGCATGAGGTCGGCAAACAAAATAAATAGCGAGGTGACTAAAGTGAAAGATAGAGCAAAGCTAATGGTTTCAGACCAAGGACCAGTATAAAAACGAGCAACAAAGCTCATGAAGTAAGGACGAAAAGCCCCTTCACCTAAAATACCGCCCAATATTGCCACTGCGTTTAAGCCAATTTGTGAAGCGGCAAAGAAGTCAGCAGAATTTTCTTGTAAATTCAAAACTTTCTGTGCGCGATCATCGCCCGACTCAGCCAAGATTTTCAGCTTGACCTTACGTGCTCCTGCCAGTGCAATTTCTGTCAGAGACAAGAAACCCGCCCCAGCAATCAGGACTAGAATGATAACTATGTTTTGAAAAAGGCTCACGGAATCCACCTGTGATTCATCGTTATTATGAATATTTTTAACACAAAAAAATAAAGACAGTAATCACTTACTGTCTTCTATCATACCTGAGTTATTGGTATGAAAATGAATTATTTAGAGCTTGAATGCTTAATAATGTGAGAATTGCGAGTTATTGCCTAAAAACTCTCGATTTTCTTCCTCAATCATTTGACGTGCCACATACAAAATCAGCTGTCTGAGCCAGCGATGTGCAGGATGGTGATGTAACAGTGGACACCATGCCATTTTCAACTCAAGTTCTGGAATATAAAAAGGTGGGTCTTTAATCAGGAGGTTTTGACTTTTGGCTTGTAAGCGTGCAATACGGGTCGGTAAAGTCGCGATCAAATCTACATTTGAAGCCAATAGTGCAGGCATTTGATAATGTCGGGTGAAGACCGAAATTTTACGTTTTTGGCCAATCCGTTCTAAAGCTTGATCAATCCAACCTAGACCTGCTTGTTTTTCAGGGTTAACGCCGAAACCAACGCCCATACCTGTTTTAGAGACCCAAATATGCTGTGCATCGAGGTAACTTTTTAGGTTTAAGTTGCTGGCAGCAGGGTGTTTACCATTGAGCAAACATGAAAAACTGTCACGCCAGACCAAAACTTGGTGGAAGCTTTGTGGAATTTCATTGAATCGGTTAATGGCTAGATCAACTTTACCTTGTTCCATATCACGATATGACACATCACTTGGGGTTAAGAAGTCTAAAACCACATTGGGTGCTTCAGAACGTAATGCTTTAACGAGGCGGGGAACTAAGGTTGCTTCGGCATAGTCCGAAGTCATAATACGGAAAACACGGTTTGAAGTGTAAGGACGGAACTCGGTACGAGGTTCCAAAATCATGGAGAGATCAGAAAGAGCGTCACGTATGCGGGGTTGTAACTCTAAAGCCCGTTCGGTCGGTGTCATACCTTCAGAAGAGCGAATTAGCAGGGGATCATTAAATAAGTTACGAAGACGACGTAGAATATTACTCATTGCTGGTTGGGTGACACCCAATTGTTCAGCTGCTCGGGTTACATTTTTTTCGCGTAAAAGTACGTCCAAGTAAATTAAGAGGTTTAGATCAACCCGCTCCAGATTCATAAAATAAATACCGAGAATAAAATCATGAAATTGTTTGCATTATGCCATAAGCCATCGGGCTTGTGTAATAAACTGACGAAAAAAAAAAGCATTGGGTTGTACAAAGAATACCCCCTTCATTTTCTCAGAAAATGGGTTTTTATGCTTAAAAACGGAGAGCATATTAGTCCTAAGCAATGTCTCAATATGCGTAAATTGAGGCTCAGATTATTGCTTAGAAAATGGCTTAAGCTGGCCTGTTATTGATGGAATAAAAGCGTGATAAATACTCTTTTTGCTGAATATTGAACTTTTGTCATTTCGGTCACATTAAGTATTGATTTTCGGTTGGGACTCTTTTTTTCAACGGCCGAGACTTAAGTCTAATGAAGAAATATTCGACAAAGTATGTATTTTTTACGGTTTTCTTATTTTGTTTAAGTTTAATAATAACAAATACTTGGTTTTAATTTGTCGAAATATAATTAGACTTTTATCTATGTATTTTTTAAATAAATACTGAAAATTAATGCAGAATATTGGATTAATTTTTTCTGTCAATCTAATCTGTATTCATCGCAACGAAGCGCTCTAAATCTAAGCAAAAGCTTGAGGGTCTGATTTTAGCTTTTCGTTGAAGAAAATCCTAATATTATTACAGGAAATATCATGACTACATATCAAACAGCGATTGATGCAATCCGCGAATTAAAAGCAAAATTCGGTAGCACTTGGGCAGACATCAGTCCTGAAGATGCTGCGCGTATGCAAATCCAAAACCGTTTCAAAACTGGTTTAGATATCGCTAAATACACAGCTGCAATTATGCGTCGTGATATGGCTGCTTATGATGCTGACTCTAGCAAATACACTCAGTCTTTGGGTTGCTGGCACGGTTTCATCGCACAACAAAAAATGATTGCGAACAAAAAATACTTCGGTACGACTGAACGTCGTTACATCTACCTTTCTGGTTGGATGGTTGCTGCGCTTCGTTCAGAATTTGGTCCACTTCCTGACCAATCTATGCATGAAAAAACTTCAGTACCTGCGTTGATCGAAGAAATCTACACGTTCTTACGCCAAGCTGATGCGAAAGAATTAAACGACCTTTTCCGTGCGCTTAAAAAAGCAAACGAAGCAGGCGATACTGCTAAAGCTGCTGAAATCACTGCACAAATCGACGGTTTCCAAACTCACGTTGTGCCAATTATTGCAGACATCGATGCTGGCTTCGGTAACGAAGAAGCGACTTACTTACTTGCTAAGAAAATGATCGAAGCGGGTGCTTGTGCACTACAAATCGAAAACCAAGTATCTGACGCGAAACAATGTGGTCACCAAGCTGGTAAAGTAACTGTTCCTCACGAAGACTTCATCTCTAAAATCCATGCATTACGTTATGCATTCTTAGAAATGGGTCTTGACGACGGTATCATCGTTGCGCGTACTGACTCTGAAGGCGCTGACTTGACTCAAAAAATCCCAGTGGTTAAAGAGCCAGGCGACATCGCTTCTCAATACATCGGTTTCCTAGACACTGTTGAAATTGACATTGCTGATGCTCAAGAAGACGAAATCTTAATCAAGCGTGATGGTAAACTTCACCGTCCAAAACGTTTGGCTTCTGGTTTATACCAATTCCGTCCAGACACACAAATTGACCGTGTTGTTCTTGACTGTGTATCTAGCCTTCAAAATGGTGCTGACCTTCTTTGGATCGAAACTGCGACTCCAAACGTTGACGAAATCGCGCACATGGTTAACCGTGTTAAAGAAACAGTTCCAAATGCGAAACTTGTTTACAACAACTCTCCATCATTCAACTGGACGTTGAACTTCCGTCAACAAGCTTACGACCGTTGGGTTGCTGAAGGTAAAGACGTTTCTGCTTACGACCGTGCTAAATTAATGAGCGCTGAGTACGATGCTACTGAATTAGCTGCTGATGCAGACGCTAAGATCCGTACATTCCAAGCAGATGCTGCTCGTGAAGCGGGTGTGTTCCATCACTTGATCACACTTCCGACTTACCACACTGCTGCTCTTTCTACTCATGAGCTTGCACAAGGTTACTTCGGTTCTGAAGGTATGTTGGCTTATGTTGCTGGCGTACAACGTAAAGAAATCCGTGGTGGTATCGCTTGTGTTAAACACCAAGCAATGGCGGGTTCTGACATCGGTGATGATCACAAAGAAATCTTCTCTGGTGACAACGCTCTTAAAGCGCACGATGATGCTAAAAACACAATGAACCAATTCGCTGCTCACTAAGCACTGAACTGATTCATAAAAAAACCCTGCGAAAGCAGGGTTTTTTTATGAATTAATTTTGAGCTTTTTGAACAGATTGAACGTGAAATATTGAACAAAGAGGTTAAGGCATCAGAATCAGTAGCCAAACAATAAAGATAATACTTAAAGAAACAAACTGTGCAGCACTACCCATGTCTTTGGCATTTTTTGAAAGCTCATGGCGCTCTAGTGAAATACGATCCACAATCGCCTCAATGGCTGAATTGAACAATTCAACAATAATTGCAAGTAAGCACACTGCTACCATGAGGGCTTGTTCTAAGCGACTGACATCACAGAAAAAGCTTGTTGGAATCAGAATCAGGTTAATCAACAGGATTTGGCGAAAAGCAGCTTCGTGTGCAAATGCGGCCTTGAAACCTGAAATGGAATAATGAGTTGCATTAAAAATACGCTTAAAACCTGACTTGCCTTTGAGTGGGGAATATTGGCTCATACCATCAACCATTTTAAAATTTCAGCCACAATACATGATCTATATTAAAAGTCACTTAATTATAGTATTCAAAAAGTGCTTAATCTATGTACACCTAAAATAAGGAGAAAGAGATTAAAAAAGCCTACTTTTTAATCTCTATAGTTAAAGGATGGATATTGGTTGAAAGTAAACGAGATGCTCAGTTGTTTGGTTTTCTTTGTGTGACTTATTCTATTTTTTTCAAAAAAGCATCCGCTGCTTGACGTCCCAAAGCAGGGTCATCGGTAAAGATACCATCCACTCCAGCTTTAAAGAAAATTTCAAACTCTGCCAGCGCGCCTTTTTCGCACTTTTCAGCGGCTATCGCGCTACAGTCTAAATAGTCTGCTAAGAAATTATTTTCTGGGCGTAGGGTATAAGGATGTACTTTTAAGCCCACTGCGTGTGCATCGTTTACAAAACTGGTCGGGGTCGCCGGCTGAGTATTGGGCACGATATAGGTTTTACTTGGCCCAACACCATGTGCATAACTTGCGACGTCTTTCAGTCCTTGAGGTGTTGCCATATCACTATAGCGGAGTGTTGATTTGGCAAGCACAGCATCGGCAGGTTGTTCGGAGTTACCGCCATAGAGTTGAATAATTTTGGCATGTTGAATCGATTTTAATTGATCTAACTGTTGACGCATCTGTTTTAAGTTGCTGACTTCAAATGACTGGATATAGACTGGTGCAATGTCACGACTATAGCTGTGTTTGGCCAGCGTGGTTAATAGGCGTTGCTCCATGGCCAAATTGAGACCTTGGAAATAGCTGGGATGTTTGGTTTCGATATACAGGCCCACAATTTTTCCTGTCTTTTTATAGTGCGCATCTACGAGTTCAATAATTTCATCTAAAGTGGGCAGATCAAATTGATCATTATATTGGGCATTTGCTGGACGAATCTCTGGAATACGTTCTCGTGCCTTCAGTTGCTTCAGCTCGTTTAAAGTAAAGTCTTCAGTAAACCAACCTGTGTAAGTCACGCCATCAACGACTTTACTGGTCTTCCGTTCTGCAAACTGCGGCAAGCTGCTGACATTGGTGGTTCCTCCGATTTCATTTTCATGGCGAGCGATTAAATAACCGTCTAGAGTTGGCACCAAATCAGGCTCAATAAAATCTGCACCATCATCAATTGCTTTTTGGTAAGCGGCTAAGGTATGTTCAGGGCGTAGCGCGCTGGCGCCGCGATGTCCAATAATAAGCAATGCAGGCTCAATGTATTCGGTGTTGTTTGATGGTGGCTGGGATGCTGCATTGTCTTTCTCATCATGATGACAGCCCAATAAACTTAAAAAAATAAAACTCAATAATGTTCTTTTTAACATGTGTTCCTCAACATTTTATTGTGGTGTTGCGGACTCAGTGTTCAATTTTAATATCTCAGATTAATGACAAATTGCGAAAAATTACAGGATGTCATCAATTGGTCAAAAAGCTTTCTTCATAGTTTCTTCATATTTAGCTCTAATGTTCTATTTCATGTTGTTAAGTCTTGTTTTTTAATGATTCGTCATAGAAGATCAAGCATAAAGTGATACCAGTTTCTAGATCTAGCCTCAGACCCAAGAGTACCGCAGACCCATGCTGTCTAAATTTTTTATTCATCGTCCAATTTTTGCTGGTGTGCTGGCGATTATCGTGATGGCATTTGGTTTATTTGCCACCTTTCAGTTGCCTGTAGAGCGCTACCCCGATATTGCACCTCCGCGAATTACGGTGAGTGCAACATATACAGGCGCGTCGGCAGAGACGGTGGAGGAGAGCGTTACTCAGGTTTTAGAACAGCAAATTAAAGGGATTGATCATTTACTGTATTTTAGTTCGAGCAGTGACTCGAATGGCCGTAGTCGAATCAGCATTAGTTTTGAAAATGGAACTGACCCAGATACCGCTCAGGTTCAAGTTCAAAATGCCATCAATGGGGTGATTAACCGCTTACCAGAAGATGTGCAGCGTCAAGGGGTCAATGTCTATAAATCGCTTGGCGATACGCATATGGTGATTGGCCTATATGACCAAACAGGCAAAAGCAGCAATATTGCACTCTCTGATTATATGATGACGCATTTGGAGCAAGATTTAGCCCGTATTGATGGGGTTGGCGAGGTTGATGTTTTTGGTGCGCAGTATGCCATGCGCTTATGGCTGAATCCGCATAAACTGCGTCAATATGGACTGATGCCGAGTGATATTCGTGCGGCGGTTGAAGCGCAAAACACTCAAGTGGCCGCAGGAGCAATTGGCGAGTTACCCAGCCTGTCAGATCAATATTTAAATGCCAAAGTCACCTCCGGTACACGTTTAAAAACCGTTGAAGAATTTGAGAACATCATTGTCAAATCGACCCGCGATGGCAGTTTTATTTATTTAAAAGACGTCGCACGGGTGGAATTGGGTGCGGAAAATTACCAGTCATTTAATACCATTAATGGTTTTCCTTCAGCGGGGATGGGCATTTCACTTTCTTCAGGGGCTAATGCCTTAGCGACGTCTGCATTGATTAAGCAAGAGGTTGCCCGTTTATCTTCTAAACTGCCTGAAGGCTATCAAATTGTTTATCCACGTGATAACACGCCTTTTGTGCAAGAGTCGATTAAGGAAGTGGTCAAAACACTGTTTGAAGCAGTGCTTTTGGTGATTGTGGTCATGTTTGTCTTTTTGCAAAACTGGCGCGCGACACTGATTCCGACCATTACAGTACCTGTTGTAATTTTAGGCACGCTCGCCATTCTGTATGTACTCGGGATGAGTATCAACACCTTAACCCTATTTGCATTGGTCTTAGCCATCGGGCTTCTGGTGGATGATGCGATTGTGGTGGTGGAAAATGTTGAGCGGCTGATGCATGAACAGCAGATGAGTGCTCAACAAGCCTCAATTGCATCGATGCAGGAAATCAGTGGGGCATTGATTGGGATTACGTTGGTGTTAACCGCAGTGTTTATTCCCATGGCATTTTTCGGTGGTTCGACAGGAGTGATCTACCGTCAGTTTTCAATGACCTTAGTTGCTGCCATGGCGCTATCGCTGCTGGTTGCACTGATTCTGACACCTGCACTATGTGCCTTAATTTTAAAACCCAATGATAAATCGGCACGATGGGCAACTTGGTTTAATCTGAAGTTAGATCAGCTAAAACAGCGTTATTTAAAGCTGAGTAGCCAGACCATTCAGCACAGTAAAATCATGCTGGTGGTTTTTGTGGGGTTAATTGCTGTCTTTGCGCTGTTTTATCGAGCATTACCGACCAGTTTTATTCCCAGTGAAGATCAGGGTATTTTAAGTGTGCAGTTTAAACTGGCCGATGGCGCACCACTGAGTCAAAGCCGTGTGGTTGGAGAAGAAATTCGCCAATACTTTTTAGACCAAGAACAGGCCAATATCAATTTGGTGATGATCCGTTATGGTCGTAATTTCTCGGGGACGGGACAAAATTTAGGTCAAGGTTTTATTGCGCTGAAACATTGGGATGAACGTAAGGGGAAAGAGAACTCCGCACAAGCGATTCGAGAACGGGCGATTGCTCATTTTAGATCGCATCGAAATGCACAAATTAATGTAAATATGCCGTCTTCAGTCAGTGGCTTAGGGCAAACCGATGGCATGGAGTTTTGGATACGTGATATCAATGGCGAAGGTCGTGCCTATTTAGAAGCACAGTTCAAAACTTTGCAG
This sequence comes from Acinetobacter sp. MF4640, assembly GCF_002018895.1. Taxonomy (NCBI): domain Bacteria; kingdom Pseudomonadati; phylum Pseudomonadota; class Gammaproteobacteria; order Moraxellales; family Moraxellaceae; genus Acinetobacter; species Acinetobacter sp. MF4640. Next base: position 50,802 of record NZ_MVOM01000005.1, read on the forward strand.
GACGCATCCAAGCAGTACTCTAGTTTTAGCAATTTAGATAAACGTTATAACCCAGATAAAGCTGAACTCAAAGTGGATGTGAACCAAAAGCAAGCTTTGGCGAATGGACTCAGCCAGACCGCCATTAATAGCACTTTATCCAGTGCTTGGGGCGGAAGTTATATCAATGACTTTATTGACCGTGGTCGGATTAAGCGGGTAATTATGCAAGCGGATGCCGAGTTTCGTTCAAAACCTGATGATCTTCAAGCGTGGACCGTACGTAATGATCTGAACCAAATGATTCCTTTTACAAATTTTGCTCAAGTGTCTTGGAGTGGAGGCCCTGAGGTAGTGAATCGCTTTATGGGCTATACCGCGTTAGAAATGGAGGCGGATACAGCACAAAATGTCAGTTCTGGACAAGCCATGCAAGACGTACAAGATATGGTACGAGGGCATGATGGTATTGATCTGGCATGGAGCGGATTATCTTTCGAGGAAAACCATTCCAATAACCAAGCATTGCTGCTGTATTTGGTCTCCATAGGCTTTATCTTTTTATGCCTTGCTGCACTTTATGAAAGTTGGAGTATTCCAACGGCAGTCATGAGTGCGATTCCACTCGGTATTGGTGGCAATATTTTGTTCAGTTATCTGACGGGTTTTCCGAATGATATTTACTTCCAAATTGCCTTGCTGACCACAATTGGTCTGTCCTGTAAAAATGCGATTTTAATTGTGGAATTTGCTTCATTGGCTCAGCAAAAAGGCCAGACTGCAATTGAAGCTGCCTTGGAAGGAGCAAGCTTACGTCTACGCCCGATTTTAATGACGTCTTTGGCTTTTGGCGCGGGCGTCACACCTCTGGTCTTTGCCTTTGGTGCAGGGGCGGCAAGTCGTCAGGAAATTGGGGTGAGTGTACTCGGTGGCGTGATTTTTGGCACGGTGTTGGTATTGCTATTTATTCCTTTAATGTATGTCTTGGTTCGCCGTGTGTTTCATGGACGAACACCTCAGGACGAAGTCTAAGATCGAATCTGAAACATTCGTGTGCAGCGAATCGGCAAAGCGAATCTTTAAGCCATGTAGGCCGAAAGGTCCTGACATTTAAAGATCCTTGCTATACTCGCACAGATAAAGAAGAACAATATTTGAGTGGTGTATGCCAAATCCGTCCTTTTCACAGCAAGATTTCGAAGAGCAATTAAATCAGCCCGATAACCATGCTTTTATCCAAAGTCTGAAACAGTACAGCACTGCGGATTTGGCTGATATTTTAATGGCCCTGCCTATAAATGACCAAATTCGGCTATTGGAACAATTACCACAAGCCAGTTATGTCTTTGAGTTTTTAGCATTAACCGAGCAGCAACAACTAGCAGCGAAATTGCCTCAGGCTTTGTTGCTGAAGCTACTGGCTCATATGCATTCGGATGACCGCACCGATTTATTTCAAAGCTTAGCGCAGGACGTTCAAGGTCAGATTTTTCCGCAGCTAGATGCGCATGTTCAAGCTCAACTGAAGACCTTGATGGATTATCCAGCCGAGTCTGCAGGTGCAATTATGAGTACCGAGGTCATTACGGTACATGCCGAAATGACCATGCAACAGGCGATTCAACATATACGGCAGCATGCAGCGGAAAGTGAAACTTTATATCTCATCTATGTGACCGATGCCTCGCGTTATTTACACGGGGTGATTTCGCTGCGGCAAATTATCCAGTCTCCGCCTGAGCAATTGATTGGACAGGTTATGACCAGCCATGTCATCACGGGTTTAGTCAGTGAGGACCAGGAAAGTATTGCACAGAAACTGGCCCATTATGATTTTATGGCTTTGCCCATTGTCGATGAGCAGCAGCGTCTATTGGGGATTGTGACTTATGACGATGCAATGGATGTGGTACAACAAGAAACCACAGAAGATATTCTAAAAAGTAGTGCGGTTGCGGCCAGTCCGCAGATGAGTATTAAAACAGCTCCAATCTTCTTACTGTATAAGAAACGGGTATTTTGGCTGGTGTTTCTGGTCTTTGGAAGTTTACTTTCAGGGTTAGGAATTGCCCACTTTGAAGACTTGATTGCGGCACATATCGTTTTGGTATTTTTCCTTCCTTTACTGGTGGGAAGTGGGGGAAATGCGGGGTCACAGTCCGCCACTTTAATGGTACGTGCACTGGCAACTGGCGACGTACATTTTAAAGACTGGTTTTATTTGCTCGGACGTGAAGGTCTGGTTGCGCTGTGTCTAGGCGGAACCATGGCAACGGCAGTCTCCATTTTGGGCTATTTCCGTGGGGACATTCTGGTCGCCGTAGTATTGGCACTGAGTATGATGGGCATTGTGTTGATGGGTTGTTTGATTGGTATGAGTCTGCCGTTTATCTTAAACCGCATGAAACTCGACCCAGCCAGTGCATCCGCACCTTTGGTCACCTCAATTTGTGATGCGTCAGGCGTGGTGGTATACCTGCTGATTGCGTCGCAAATTCTGACCTTGTCTTAAGCTAATAAGTAATTGTTTCAACACAAAGTTAGCACAGAAAAAAGTCATAAAAACCAGCATAATTCAGTGGTTTTATGATGTTAATGTGGTTGAAATGATGGAGGTCAGTAACACCATGCCTGAACCCTTAGAACAAAAAAAAATGAGCCAGCAATATGTCATTCGTTTAGAGCGTGATTTGGCCAAATATGCCAATATGATGGATTCTGTGGTGCGTATCCCATTCACCAAGCAGGGAGTCGGTGCCGATGCCGCATTGAGTACTGTTCCGATTGCTGGGGATATCGCTGGTTTTGCCCTAACGTGTTATGCCATTTATAAAGCCAAGCAAATTGGTGTACCGCAAGAGAAATTGAGTCCAGTATTGAAGCTGGCTATGATTGATGCCGTCGTCGGTTTTATCCCTGTTCTAGGGACACTGTTTGATATTTTTATACGTCCGAGTCGTAAAGCACTGGATGTGGTTCATGACCATATTCGGGAAGAATACCAAATCCATTCAGAGCATCATGTGACTCATCCTTTTCTTCATGAAAAATTGGAAAAGAAACAGCAACAATCCGCATTTTGGCGAAATCCAGTAGTGGCATGGCTTTGGCTACACATCCCCGATTTATTTGGCCTGATCTTTTTGGTGTGTTTTATGGGCTTATTGTGGTGGGGTGGCAGTGTGATGTGGCATTGGTTACAGGGACTAAACTTAGGATAGCCACTGATGAAATTTGAAGGTCAGATTACGGCAAATTTGCCAGCGATTGAGTTGGCGTGCACTGCTTCATTTTATCAAAGCTTGGGCTTTGATCTGGTGTATCAGTCCCCCGAGTGGATGATTATGCGTTTGGGCGAGATGACACTGGAGTTTTTCCATCATCCGCATTTAGACCCAAATAGTTCATGGCATAGTGCCTGTATTCGCGTAGCGGAAATTCAACCCTATTATGAATACTGGTCTAAAGTGAATTGGTCGTTGTGGGAAAGCGCTCGTATGACCGATATTCAGGATTTTGATGAGATCCGCCAGTTTTGTATTGTTGACCCAAATGGCAGTTTATTACGCTGTATCGAAGTGACGATTAAATAAAAATGTTCTTATGCCGAGTCACAAAAAAGCCTCCATGCGGAGGCTTTTTCAAATCTAGTGAACGAATTGTTTATGGACAATCGAGCTGTTGTAAAGCAGCAACACGTTGTTCAATCGTTGGGTGGGTTTGGAACAAAGCAGCTAAACTAAAGCCTTGCTCTTGACCTGCCGCGATCGCAAACGCTTTCATTTCTTTAGGCATCGCATCTGGAAGTTGTGACTCGGCTTGTAAACGCAACAAGGCAGAAATCATTGCTTGTTTGCCTGCAAGACGTGCACCTGCTTCATCTGCACGATATTCGCGGTAGCGGGAGAACCACATTACGATTGCAGAAGCTAAAATACCAAAGACAATATCCAGCACGATGGTAATGGCAAAATAAGCTAAACCTGGAGCTTCTCCGTCTTCACGACCAAAGACATTACGGTCAATGAAATCACCTGCGACACGTGCAAAGAACATCACAAAGGCGTTCACGACACCTTGAACGAGCGCCAAAGTCACCATGTCACCATTGGCCACGTGACCAATTTCGTGAGCCAAGACTGCACGAAGCTCGTCTTTATTCATACGCTCAAGTAAGCCGGTAGAAACGGCAACTAATGCATCGTTCTTGTTCCAACCTGTAGCAAAAGCATTAGATTGGTAAGACGGGAAAATACCGACTTCTGGCATTTTAATACCAGAACGTTGCGCCAATTGAGCGACTTCTTGTAACAACCATGCTTCAGCTTGGTTGCGCGGGGCATTTGGGTCAATTAACTCTGTACCAGTTGTTTTTTTCGCCATCCATTTTGACATGAATAGAGAAATCATTGAGCCAACCATACCAAAGACAAAACAGATAACCAGTAGGTTACCTAGATTTAAGCCACCCGCGCCATGGTAACTACCGACACCGAAGAGTGACAAGATAATGCCAGCTACAACCAGTACCGCGAGGTTGGTTAGCAAGAACAAACCAATCCGCATCATTGAGAAAATCCTCTTATAATAAAAAAATAATCTGATTTATAAATCGAAAATCATTGATCTCAATATGAGGTGAAACTCTTCAAAATTCAAGAAAAAATAATAAAACTGCTATAAAAATTATTCTGAAATTTGAATGCGGGCAGAGGCGGTTGCATTGCCTGTGGCATAGGAACCCGGCGCATCAGTAAAACTGCCATCAGCTGCGAGGATAATTTGGCGTGAAGGTGCGCTACGACTCACACTGAGTTGCGTGCTTGGGGAGGAGTCTGTATCGTAATGTGCAGATTGGGCAATGACTTGAGCATTGGCTAGTGTGTTATTTGAGCCTGCAGAGATGTTGATCCCGCCCGCATATAGATTGCTATAGCGGCTACTCACCCGGCGAACATAGTCTTGAGTTTCACGGAAGGGTGGAATACCGCCGTACTTTTGTACATTGCCTTCGCCAGCATTGTAGCCTGCAAGCGCAAGACTGGTGTTGCCGTTAAAGCGTTTCATCAGCCAAGCCAAATACTTGGCACCTGCATTTATATTCTGCTGTGGATCATATGCATTAGAAACATTAAAGCGCCGTGCTGTCGCAGGCATGAGTTGCATAAGACCCTGAGCTCCAACAGGTGAGCGTGCGTTGACATTAAAGCCTGATTCGGTATGCATAACCGCTTTAATTAAGCCTTCAGAAATGCCGTGAGTTTGAGCCGCTTGGCGAATAATGTGGTCAAAAGCATTTTTGTTACGACTATAACTGGGCAACACGGAAGATTCAGAAGCCCCCCAGTTACTATAACTGTGGATATTACTGTCTGGATAATAGGTTTTCTTTTCGACTTTTAAGTTGCTATAACGACTTTGTTTATTGGTTAACAAGGTCGTGCCGTTGGAATCTTTCAATTGGTAGATAGTTTGACCCGCGTGACAATCTAGTGCCATGAACGAAATCGTCATACACCCCAAAACGTAAAAACGACTCAAAAGCAGCTTATTTTTCATTATCTATTATTAATCGTAAAAAAATCGATTTCAGTGACTAGAAATGAGTTTAGCAAAAAAAGAACCGTCTGAAACTATTTTAAGTTTAAAAAATCCATGTCTTTGTAAAAATCAAGTCAAATTGTTGAGCAAGTAATCAAAAAAATAATTAATTTATTTTTAATGAGGATTGCTTGACTGGGTTAAGTTATTGAAATTTAATGGTAAATAAATTGATTAAAAAATAATCAATTTAAATAGAAGCCTTAAAGAGTGGGGGGAACACCCTGTCAAGTCGATTAGAATCCACAAAGTTATCCCCAGCTTTTGTGGAAAAATGTGGAAAAGTCCAAAACATAAGCAGTTCAGCTAAAATATGAACGCAATCGTTCAAAGTTAAACCGATTTCAATACATGAATATGACAGCAATGACAATTCATGAGAATTTACATTCTTTAGGTGCGAGATGGCTGTGAATCGGATAAAATTGCGCGGTATTTTTTTTAAGGTTTAACTCGTCTATGTTCTCGCCAGTTGAGTCCAATCAGGGATTTAATTTTAAACCAGAACTACCCACTAGCTCTGCGTATTATCGTCTGTTGAAAAAGTTACGCCGTCAGGTAGGTCATGCCATTCGCGATTTTAAAATGATCGAAGAAGGCGATAAAGTGATGGTCTGCATTTCCGGTGGTAAGGACAGTTATACCTTGCTCGATATTATGTTGCAGTTTAAACGCATTGCACCGATCAATTTTGATGTGGTGGCTGTGAATTTGGACCAGAAGCAACCCGGTTTCCCTGAGGACGTGTTACCACGTTATTTAGAAGAGAATAATATTCCCTACTATATCTTAGAAAAAGACACCTACAGCATCACCAAACGTTTAACGCCTGAAGGCAAAACCTACTGTGCAGTTTGTTCACGCTTACGCCGTGGCTCTTTATACGGCTTTGCGCAAGAAATTGGCGCGACCAAAGTAGCATTGGGGCATCATCGTGATGATATCTTGGCGACTTTCTTCTTAAATTTATTCCATGGCGGCAGCTTAAAGGCGATGCCTCCTAAATTGTTATCGTCAGATAAAAAGAACATCTTGATTCGCCCACTGGCTTATGTGGAAGAAAAAGACATCATTAAATATGCTGAAATGCGTCAGTTCCCGATTATTCCGTGTAACTTGTGCGGTTCTCAGGAAAATCTGCAACGTGCCATGTTAAATGACATGTTGCGTGAGTGGGATAAAGCACATCCAAAGCGTCTACACAGTATTTTTGGCGCCTTGCAGAATGTTTCGCCATCGCAGCTGGCAGACCGTGAGTTATTCGACTTTGAAGCGTTAGATAGCGAACGTGAATTCGACTTTAAAGGTGAAAGTTGTTCAACGGAAGATGAACCAGAGAACAAACGCATTAACATGGTTAATCTTGGCTTTGCAGCAGACTAATTTTGTCAGTTAAGCCAATGCAAAACACCAATCAATGATTGGTGTTTTTTTTATGTGGATGATTTTGATAAACTTTGTATAAGAAATATAAAATATGAACGGTACGTACAAAAAACTTTAGGCACATGTAGGATATACATGCTATAACAATCTCCGAGCATATTTAGCTTCACAATGATGCCGTCTGGATAGGCAGCACACAACGAACAAAGAATTGAGGAAACATCATGCCTGCTTTTTTAACTGATGATTGGTTTTCAACTGTAGAAACATTAACTGCTCAAGCGGGGAATCTGAACCTGCCGCCAGCACTTGCGAATCTTGCAATTAACTTAGTTGTTGCTGACAATGCGGGTAATACCGAATTATCTTTAGATGGCGGCGCAATTAAAAAAGGCTTGTCTTCAAACGCGAAAACAACCTTGAACATGGATGCTGAAACACTACGTAAAGTGTTCCTTGAGTTTGATATGGCTGCAGCAATGCAAGCGTTCATGACGGGTAAAATAAAAGTTCAAGGTGATATGTCACAGTTGATGGCATTGCAAACAGCGAAGCCAAGCCAAGAGCAAAAAGATTTATTTAAGAAAGTGCTTGAGCAAACAGCTTAAGTGTTCTGAAATAAAAAAAGCTTACCTTTATAGGTAAGCTTTTTTTTATGCCGATAGAGAGGATCTTTTAGATATTGACCAACTGCGGCGTGGTTTTAATGTGCTCAAGATAAGCTCGGATACGCGTCACATACTGAAGTGCTTGGCGGTAGCGACCATTCTTCGCTTGGTTATGCTCTAAGTAAGCATACAAATTGAGCCAGTTATTTGGGTCTTTACCTTGTGCCTGAATGCGTTTTTGAATCTGATTCACCGCACCCGGTCCCATATTGTACGCAACCAGTGCATACCAGTTCCGGTCAGGAAAGGGGATATCATCATAGCGACTCAGCATTTGGTCGTAGTACTTGGCACCACCTTGAATGCTTTGCGCTGGATCGGTACGGTTACTCACACCCATGGCTTTGGCTGTGCTATTGGTCAACATCATCAAACCACGAACACCCGTGGGAGAAATGGAGTTCGGTTTAAGATAAGACTCTTGATAACCAATCGCTGCCAATAAGTGCCAATCTAAATCGTACTTTTGCGCTGTGCTTTTAAAACTGGCCTTATAGATTGGCATACGCTGACGCAAATCGCGTTGAATCGTATTCCAGTTTTCAGGCTTCACGACATTACGGTTGTAAAAAGAGGCCAATTGACCAATTGAACCAGATTGTTTACCACGGCAGACAAATCCGCTCGCCGTTTGCGTTAATGGATCATTCGCATGTTTAAATACCCAGTTCAGCTCAGTATTGAGGCCATTTTTACGTAAAACGTTTAAATCACCACAAGTTGCAGAAAAGGTTGCGAGACTTTTTTGTTCAATCGTTTGAACACTTGCCGTCGTCATTGCAAAATTTGCTTTGCCCTGTGCTACCCATTTCAGTGCTGTAGCATTATCGGGGACGGTTTTGAAGTCTAGCTTTACATTTAAGCTGTCTGCATAGTTACGTGCAAGGTCATAACCAAAACCATGCAAATGCTGACCATCTTTAAAAACGGTCGTTGGGTTTTCCACTGAAACGACAGTCAATTTATTATGATTGACGACGTTATCATACTGGTAGGTCTTACTTGCATTAATACTATGAAATGGAATTAACAAAGTACTTAAAGCAAGGGCTTTCAACGGGAGAGAGAAAGTTAATGAATTAAGGCAAAGCCTCGATCCAGAAGTTGAACTACTGTGCATGTTGTCTCCGCTACAAGTAATTTATGCCCTAGAACGCAAAGGCAAAAACATGCCTTAAAACGAGTTCAAGTTGTCTAAATTCAATAAGAGGTTGGGCATTCATGACGTCATTCAAAATGACATGGGATTAAGAAGATTATGTAGAAAAACTACATAGATTAAAAAATAGGCAACTAATTTAAGATGTGCGCATAATATATAGCAATTTTAAAAGTGTCAAATTTTGTGCAATATTTTTTTGAAAAATGTAACATAACAATTTAATTTAATTCAGGAATTTATTTTATAAACTTCTGTTGTGAAGAAATAAGGGATAAAATAATCCTTTGTTGTAAATCAATAAGCGGATTTAGACGGCATTCATCATGAAATCAAACTTAATTACACGTGCAGGTCACGACAAATTGGTGGCGGAATTAAAGCAGCTTTGGCATGAAGAACGCCCTGAAATTACCAAGAAAGTAAACTGGGCGGCGAGCCTTGGCGACCGTAGTGAAAATGCGGATTATCAGTACAACAAACAGATCTTACGTAAGATTGATCGACGGGTTCGCTACTTGGGAAAACGCCTCGAAGAACTTCGTATTATCGACTTTTCTGAAGAGCAGGCTGGCAAGATTTATTTTGGCGCTTGGGTCGAAATTGAAAATGACGCAGGGGAACAAAAAACCTTACGCATCGTCGGAGTAGATGAAATTTACGATCATCACCCGCAGCACATCTCCATCGACTCGCCGATGGCACGTGCTTTACTGTCCAAACAAGTCGATGATGAAATTGAAGTGTTGACGCCAACTGGAAAAAAACACTGGTATGTCAATTCAATTCGTTATGACAGACCTGAAAGTTCAGAGAACTAAAAGATTTTGTTTTAATTTTAGCCACTTGGTGTGATTTTTGAAGAAAAGTATTTGCCAAGTAGATTGAATGTTTATATGATGTCGCCCATGGAAGCGTGGCAGAGCGGTTTAATGCACCGGTCTTGAAAACCGACGAGGGTGTGAGTCCTCCGTGAGTTCGAATCTCACCGCTTCCGCCAAATTCAAAAACCCTGACTGAGTCGGGGTTTTTTTATGCCTTTTTTTAAATTAATTTCTAAAAGAGGCCAAAGTTATCGCTCAATTTTTCGGGATATGCAGACTGTAAAGTTAATATCTTATTGAGATTGAACATTTTTTAGCTGAATAGTGGCTTTTTGAAGGCCGTGAGATGAAAAATATTTGCCAAAAAATATTTTTATTTATATGATAGCGCCCATGGAAGCGTGGCAGAGCGGTTTAATGCACCGGTCTTGAAAACCGACGAGGGTGTGAGTCCTCCGTGAGTTCGAATCTCACCGCTTCCGCCAAATTATTTTTAAATACAAATTAAAATTAATCGATAACCCAAGTTTAAGTTGGGCCATTACGTCAAGTAGTGTGGGGCACACCACATAGATCGGCAGTGATCAAATTCTAAAAAAAGCAGTCAGACCTTCTCTTGCTGCTTTTTCTATTTAAGGCATTTAAGCCTTCTTTTATAACTATTCAATTATAGCTTGAGTTGCCCAACTCAATTCCTTTTAGATTCACTATTCGTTTCAGACAAGCAGTTATAGAGACTATGCAGTTGTACTGTATAGCAGTCATTTCTGTAGATCAGTTTTTTAATTTCATCTGAGTGGTTTTTAGCATCCTTCGTTTGGTTTATCTAGCAGCTCATTACCTATAAGTTGGAACTACATATGCCGTATAAAAGTATAGTGCGATTGTTCTGTTTCGCTTTTTACCCACCGCCATTGTAATGGGGTGATTGAAGGGTATTCTCCCGTTTTTGATTCATCTGATATTTCCTTCATTAAATAGGCAAAGGTGACTTGCATATTTTTACAGATTCTATAAATTAGGTAGATCGGTCTACTTAGTTGAGTATGATGAATACGAAAACCGCGAAACAGAAAATTTTAGATGCAGCCGCGATTTTGTTTTATAACGACGGCATTACCAGTACAGGGATTAATAGCATCACAGATAAGGCCAAAGTTGCCAAAATGTCCTTATATAATAATTTCCCGACTAAGGCTGACTTGATTACCTCTTATATAGAAGCACGGCATCAAGAGTGGTTAGATTTGTATGCGCTTCGAAACCAACAAGCCCATACTCCTATTGATAAAATTGTCGCGGTTTTTGAAGCCTATCAAGACCATGCCGAGTTTGCTTATGAAAAAGGTTTTCGGGGCTGCGGTTTGTTGAATGCTGCTGCTGAGTTCCCAGCGCACAGCGCCGAACGTTTGGCTGTGAAAGCGCATAAGGATGAAATTGAAAACATTATCTCTACACAGCTTGCTCTTGTTATTTCGGACGCAGACAAGGTCAAACAAATGGCTTTGTTGTTGTCTTTTATTCTAGAGGGATCGATTGCGCGAGCAGGCTTGGAAAGCTCGAGTGAAAAAGTACAAGCTGCAACGGCGATGGTGAAAACACTTTTAACACAGGAAATCAGTACGTGAATCGGTCTGTTTCTGCGGTACCGAATTATGGTTTGATCGCGGTGCTGTTCGCTGCTTTTCTATGGGGAACGACGGGCACAGTCGCATCTTTTGCACCTAATTTGAGTCCTTTGGCTGTTGGCGCTGCCGCCATGGGCGGTGGTGGACTGTTGCAGGCACTTTTGGCACGAAAAAGTATTATCTACCATCTGGCACATATCAAAGCCAATGCAGTGATGCTCGGTGTAGGTGTAATTGCGGTTTTTATTTATCCGTTGGCCTTTTATTCATCTATGCACTATGCAGGCATCACCATTGGGACAGTCGTGTCGATTGGTACGGCGCCTTTATTTACCGCACTTTTAGAAAGGGTGTTTGACCGAAAAGCACTTTCAATGACATGGCTGATGAGTTTTATCTTGGGGGTGACGGGCGTTGCGCTACTTTCACTCGGGGAATCACATGCTGTGTCAACCACGGAAAATCTATCCCAAAACCGACCAATGTTGGGTATTGCTTTAGGGGCGGTTGCGGGATTGACCTATGCTTTATATTCTTGGGCGGCAAAACGAATGATTGACCAAGGAATGGATGCAAAAGCGTCTATGGGGCTCATCTTCGGACTTGGCTCTTTATTATTACTTCCGACTTTATGGATAACGGGTTCAAACTTGTTTGAAGAAAACATCAACCTTTATGTCGTGGGTTATATGATGTTGATTCCAATGTTTTTGGGCTATGTTTTATTTGGATATGGCTTAAAAACTGTGCCTGCCAGTAAAGCCATTACTTTGACATTGTTTGAACCTTTGGTTGCTGCTGTTTTTGCAATCCTGTTGGTGGGAGAACAACTTGCACCAATCGGTTGGATTGGGATGGTTTTAATTTCAATCTGCTTAGCATTACTCACCAAAGCAAAGTAAATTTTCTTATAAGGGATGGTTAAACAGTGCTTTGTCTCAAAAAGCAGATGGTTATCAGCTAAACTTTGCAAATACAGTGGCTAGGTTGGTCTTTGATAAGAGGAGGGGTGTAAAACTTTTGGCCTTATTTTGAATTTTGAATTTTGATTATTGATTTGATGAAATGTAATCGATATTGATGCCTAGTGGAACTAAGCATCAATCTTATTTCAGTGAAATTGGCTATACACCTTAAATCCTTAGAGGTATTTAAGAATGCGAATGTGTTTGTTTTTATGTTTAAAGGCTGAGAATTTTAACATCAACGGATAGAGAGCCACAGTTAAAATAATCGAAATGAGCCAGAGGGTGGAGACATGATCGACGCCGAAGTATTCGCCATGGGTCGTGCCAAACAGTGTGACCGCAGTGAGATAGAGGGCTTTCAGCACATATAAGTGTACGATATAGAAGAACATCGGCACGGAACCAAAGACAATCAAGGGTTTGGTCCAAGGTTTACTTTCAATCTTTTGAAGTAACACTAACAGGACTAAGCCTAGCCCGACATTCCACAAAATAAACAGCAGCGATGGAGGGTACTTGGTCAAGTTCAAAAAACTCATAACGGTTTCAGTGCTGGTCGACATGATTGACCATGCTTGGTCACCATAGAGATTGATCATTCTTAAAATGATAAATAAGCTGATACTGGCAAGCCCGAAGCCTAACAAGATTTGATTTCTTTTTGCGACATCGTGTGTGCTGTTAAATACGGTATGACCGATGCAATAGCCGAGGGCAATCACCCCAATCCAAGGCAGTACTGGGTAGGAGGTTCTAAAGCGAATCAGATCTCCAAATTCGATCCAACCACGTTCATGTAGAATAAACCACAGATTTTGCAGGATAGGTATTTGTGAAAATGACACTTGATCCAGCGCATTATGTCCAAAAATAATGCTGAGACTGATCACCCAGAGCCATTTTTGTGATAGCCCAATCAAGCCTGCTAAAACCACCATACTGAGACCAATGGCCCAAATCACTTGTAAATAGATGACATCGGGCGGGAACTGTCCAGTCCAAGCGAAGTTGATAATGATTAGTTCGAGAAAAATCAGAAATAGACCGCGTTTGAGTAAAAATTCACGTGTCATTTGAACACTGTTGTTTTTTGCTTGGTAAAGATAAGCCGATAAGCCTGTTAATACCACAAAAACAGGGGCACATAAGTGAGCCAAGATTCGGCTAAAGAAAAGGGATTCTTCGGTTCCTGGAATCAGCATCGGGTCGGGGACTTGCTGGTGCAGATAAAAAGTTTCTCTGACATGGTCGACCATCATAATCAGAATAACCAATCCTCTGAGGGCGTCAATCGCTTGTAAACGTTGTGAAGGTGTAGACATAAGATGAATTGAAAATTAGTGTTATGGTATTATGTAACATTTATGTCAATCATTTATATCTGAAATTTAATCAGTAAAATTTATATGTAATCCAATGGTTCGAGATAAAGTATCGAAAACATGCATTATTTTATAGACGACTGGTCTATTATTAATTTATAGTGTGGATATGAAACGATCAGATAAAAGTGAAGCAACACGACTACACATTTTAAATAGCAGTTTTCAACTGGTATTACATAAAGGTTTTGTCGGAGTGGGCTTACAGGAAATTCTAAAGAATTGTGATGTGCCGAAAGGTTCATTCTATTATTACTTTGCTTCGAAAGAGGCTTTCGGCTGTGCGCTACTTCAGCAGTATCTGGCCGACTATAAAGTCAAAATCGATCAGCTGATACAGCAAGAACAGCGAAGCGCCTATGCAAGTCTCGTGGCACTTTGGCAAGCATGGATTGATAATCCATCACATATTGAAAGTGGAGTTGAACATCATAGCGATGGGGGATGGGCGGAGAATTGTCTGATCGTCAAGTTGGCAGCAGAAGTCTCAGATTTATCTGAAGATATGCGTCAGATTTTGAACTTCGGGGTGCGTAAGTTAACAGAACGTATTTCGGGTCTAATCCAAGCCGGGCAGCAAGACGGTTCAATTCCAGCGCATATTGATGCTGAAAAAATGGCACAGACGATGTATCAACTGTGGTTGGGAGCAGCTTTATTGGCAAGACTGGCCCGAGATAAGCAGCCCCTTTACCTCGCTATGGACACTACCCAACAACTATTACAGCCGATAAAGGAATAGCAAATGCAAAGTATTATTCATCACCATTTTGGTGAACCTGTTGACGTCTTGGAAGCTGCGGATATGCTGCAACCTGAACCGAAAGCGGGTGAAGTGCGTATTAAAATGATTCTATCGCCAATCCATAACCATGACGTGTGGACAGTGCGTGGTAGTTATGGTTATAAACCGACACTGCCTGCGATTGGTGGCAGCGAAGCTGTGGGCGTGATTGATGCGCTTGGTGAGGGTGTACAAGGCGTATCGATAGGGCAGCGTGTAGCGGTTGCAGGAATTCATGGTAGTTGGGCTGAGTATTTTATTGCGCCAGCGCATGGCGTTGTGCCTTTAACTGATGCGATTGATGATGAAACGGCAGCGCAGTTGATTGGGATGCCGATCAGTGCACTGATGCTTTTAGATTTTATCGACTTGCCGGCAGATTCTTGGTTGATTCAGAACACTGCCAATGGTGCAGTGGGTAAAACCGTTGCAATGATTGCACAAGCGCGTGGTCAAAAGGTGATTCATTTGGTTCGCCGTACTGAGGCTGTAGCTGAAATGCAGGCCTTAGGCATTCAAAATGTGGTGGCAACAGACCAAGCCGATTGGAAAGAACAAGTCAAAGCGATTCATGCAGATCAGCCATTGATCGCGGGTGTAGACTCTATTGGTGGTCAGGCCAGTGGTGAAATGTTGGCTTTGCTGAGTGAAAATAGTCTATTGGTTTCATTTGGTAGCATGACGGGTGAGACCATGCAGATTTCTTCGGGAGATCTGATTTTTAAACAAGCCACAGTCAAAGGTTTTTGGGCGAGTGTGGTGAATAAGCAATTGTCTGCTGAACGCAAAAAGGCGTTAATTGTGGAGTTATTGACGCTTGCTGCACAGAAAAAATTACTGCTGCCTGTTGAAGGTATCTTCAGCTTTACACAAATTAAAGATGCGGCACTCAAAGCGACGCAAGGCGCGCGTCAGGGTAAAGTACTTTTGAAACCTTAACTGTTTTTCGACCTAGATCAGCTGTGAAGCTGATCTAGCATCATTCATCAAAAATAAGGATAAAGCGTATGATGGGACAAATTTTGATTGCTTTAATTGCACTGTTGCATGTGTATATTTTAGTTTTAGAGATGTTTTTATGGGATAAGCCCTATGGTTTAAAAGCCTTTGGCAATACGCCTGAAAAAGCACAGCTGACCAAAGTCATGGCGAAAAATCAAGGCTTATATAATGGTTTCTTGGCTGCAGGTCTATTTTGGGCGCTATGTGCACCTGAAACTTATGCACTGCCACTGGCCAATTTCTTTTTAGGCTGCGTTTTGGTTGCTGGGATTTATGGAGGCCTGACCGCCAGTAAGAAAATTATCTACATCCAAGCCTTACCTGCGGCTGTGGCATTACTTGCGGTGAATTTTCTCTAAGCCAAGAGAAAAAATTGCTTGAGTTCTACATTAAAAAAGCCAACGTCGAGACGTTGGCTTTTTTAATGTGAGTGATGACTTATTTGACTTCAGGCAAATCAAACCAAATCACTTGTGTATCTTCTAAGGCTTTAACCTCGCTTGCGTCTAAAAAAGCAATCGCGTCGCCTGCATGAAGGGTGTGTTCTGCAACTTGGATTGAACCTGAAATTACATGCACATAGTTAATATGCTGTGTAGCTTTAACTTCTAGCATTTGATCTTTTTCAATCACAGCCGTTTTGACTTCTGCATCTTGACGGATATGCATTGCAGCATTGTCATTTGGACCACAAATCACATGCCATTGATTTGGTTGCTCATGCGGATCAAGACGAATCTGTTGATAGGTTGGCGCTGTATCTCTTTGATTTGGGTTAATCCAAATTTGTAGCAAATGTACCGGCTCATCACCCTGATTCATTTCACTGTGTTGTACACCCGTACCTGCACTCATCAGTTGCCATTCACCTGCAGAAATACCACCATGGTTGCCCATGCTGTCTTTATGGGTGATGGTACCTTTAAGCACACAGGTCAAGATTTCCATATTGTCATGGGGGTGTTGACCAAAACCTTGATGACCCGCGATCACGTCGTCATTGATGACACGTAAAGCACTTACGCCCATATATTTAGGGTTATACCAACTACCAAAAGAAAAGCTGTGTTTCGACTCTAGCCAGCCGATATTGACATGACCACGGTCTTGACTGCGATGAATGAATGCATCCATTTTAAACTCCAATCTTATTTTTAATCTATGGAGTAATTCTAGCGTTTTATATTTATCGCTAAAATAGTGAATTTGCAATGTTGCGTTTCAATATTGGAATGATTAAACACAACATTGCAGCCTTAGTTTAAATCACAATACCGTACGCGGAAATCTTTCCAGACGTAGTTTTTGCCCTGCGCATATTCAGCTAAAAATTGTTGATGTAGCTTCGGCTGCTGTTGCATCCAGTTATTGCCCCATTTCACACCGAGTGGAGCCGCTTTGTCCTTAAAAACAAAATAGTCATCAAGGCAAGTACTGCTTTCAACGGAGAGTGGTACATTTTGATCATCGAGATAATTTTCATAATTAATAGAGTTCGGTGAATTCTTTAAGAACACTTTGTCACTGGCGGTGAGCAGAATTTTTTGTTCAAAGTGCTTCAATTGACCTTGTTTGTATTCATAACGGGTTTCAATGTTATAAGGATGCACGGTTTGGTAGTCGCCCGGGGACTTGGTACTGTATTCAAGTATTGCATTATTATAATCTGATAAGTCTTCATCCCATTTGGGGCCAAAACTCATTCCATCTTCAATGATTGGAGCCACAAATTGCACGCGGTGGAGCTGTTTGCCATTCGTGTCGATTTCAATAATTTCATAGCTGTATCGGTAGCGATTGTTGGCATAGATGGCGTTCATGGCCGCATTGGCTTTTAACTCTGTAGGAGTATAGGCATAGCGAGTACGAAAAATCAGTGCGAGATGCTTCGCGACGGGCATAATCGAAAACAGCTCATGATCTTTGACTGTATTGTCGAGTTGAGGCTGTAGGGTGATTTTTTCTCGATTTTCAGCATAAGCCTCGCCTATTGAAAAAACTGCCGAGTGGGGCTGGTTTAAATAAAGTAGTTTAGGCTTTGCTCCTGTTCGAATCGCGTAATAGTGAATCGGAGATTTACCTGCGATGACGTAATAGCGTGCATTCAAAAGTGGCTCTCTGAGACTATCTTGCTCTGGAATGTATTGGGGATGGCGGATTTTTTCATGATCATCCAGACTCTCAAATGGATGGTCAGATTCCACCGCATAAGCAGAAGCATCCACGCTGGTCACGATTTCTTCATCTAATTCAGCAAAGCTATAAGTTGAGACAGATAGTAAGCAGGCTACGGGCAGTATTATTTTTAAAGCGTTCATCGTCATTTTTATATTGCTGTAATTGAAAAAAAGGTGCTCTCAAGAGAGCACCTTTTATAGCGTAAATACCTTAGAAAGCCAATTATTCTAAGAATTTAACCGTAACACCTGACTTCACTTTTTTGCCAAGATCATTGGCATCCCAGTTGGTCAAACGGATACAACCGTGTGATGCTGTTTTAGAAATAGCAGAAGGGTTTGGTGTGCCATGAATACCAAATGATTTTTTGCTTAAACCAATCCAGATATTCCCTACAGGACCATTCGGACCCGGTGGTAGAGAAAGTGGTTTTAAGTTTTTGCCCTGTACAAAGTTACTTGGCGAGTAGCTATACCATGGATTTGGCGCAACACCAGTGACTTTATAAGTACCCGTTGGAGACGGAGTGTCTGAGCTACCAATGGTTGCAGGGAAAGAACCGATCATTTGGTTGCGGCTGTTAAATAAATACAGCTGTTTTGCACCTTTATGTGCAACGATCAAATGAATGTCTTCTGGCACTTCATTGCGGATATTGGCCACAATAATTTTTTCGCCCGCTTTTTTGAAGGTTGCTTTTGGATTTAACTTCTGCAAGAAGTCTTCATCCATATGGAACTTTTCACCCAACATTTCAGTTACGCGAGTGTAATACAAACCTTTCATTTTGGATTGTAGTGCATAATCGCGTGGAATTGATGCGGCATAAGGACCTTTTAGGTCTGCTTCGGTAATGCTGTATTCAATAAATGCGGGCTTAGAACCTTGACTTGCCAGTAGAGCATCCCAAGTTTCTTTGGTTAGGGTACCTGTTGCTTTTAAACCGCTCATTTGCTGGAACGAAGCAATGGCTTTGAGGGTGTTTTTACCGCTCATGCCATCAATTGCACCCGGAGACGCGTGTGCATTATTCAGCATAACGTGAGCACGTGCATAGACAGGGAATTGGCCTTTACCAATGTTGTCGAACCATTCTGCACTGTTTAAACCATTCAATGTCCACGATGCTTTTGCTGCAGCAGAATTGGTCGTCGTGGTGGTCGGTGCAGGGGGGGGGGTGCTTGGTGCAGCACCAACGTCAGCGGTTTTATCTTCAGATTGTTCAAGTTGATCTAAAGTTTGCGAAGCTTGGTTTAAGTCTGCTTGTTCTTTTGCTGTAATTTGGCTGTTTGCAACCGCAGTAGAAGCTGAAGCGACATCTGTTGCTAAAGGATCAATAGGATCTTGAACTGAAGTATCAATGATCTTTTTTGGCGTCAAGGGTTGTTCAGTAGTAGATGCAGCAAACGCTGTACCAGCAAGAATGCAACTTAAACTCATCGCGAGTATTGTGCGAACGAACATGTAATTCAACCTTAAGAATTATTCATTTACAAAGTAAAAACTAGTGAAGTATTACAGAAAAAAGATGGAGATGCAGTATTTGTTTTGTGTAAATATTCGTTTGCATCTTTGTCCCGATCGAATTTTAGTGTTATGAGAAGTTATTAAAAATTCGACCTTTTTGTTATGATGGTGGGCAAATTTAATTGAGATGGGAAAGTAAATGACGACGCTTAAAAATGATCGTTTTCTACGTGCTTTATTACGTGAACCTGTAGATACCACACCCGTCTGGATGATGCGTCAAGCAGGGCGTTATTTACCTGAATATCGTGCAACCCGTGCTCAAGCGGGTGATTTCCTTTCGCTGTGTAAAAATAACGAATTCGCTTGTGAAGTGACTTTACAGCCTTTACGTCGTTATGAGCTCGACGCTGCCATTTTATTTTCAGATATTTTAACTGTGCCCGATGCTTTGGGTTTAGGGCTTTATTTTGAAGCTGGGGAAGGGCCTAAATTTCATAAAACGGTTCGTACTGAACAAGATGTAGCGAATTTACCTAAGTTTAATTCCGCGTCTGATCTCGACTATGTGATGAATGCAGTCAAGACGATCCGTTCAGCGCTTGGCGGCCAAGTGCCTTTAATTGGTTTTTCAGGCAGTCCTTGGACGCTAGCAACTTATATGGTTGAAGGTGGTTCGAGCAAAGATTTCCGTTTCACCAAGCAAATGATGTATGCGCAACCCGAAGTTTTACATGCGCTGCTCGATCGTTTGGCTGACGCAGTGATTGACTATCTAAATGCGCAAATTGATGCCGGTGCTCAAGCCGTACAGATTTTTGATAGCTGGGGCGGAGCATTGGCGCACCGTGAATATTTAGAATTTTCTTTAAAATACATGCAAAAAATTGTTGCAGGTTTAAAACGTGAAAATGAAGGACGTAAAGTCCCAGTCATTTTATTCACCAAAGGTGGTGGTCAATGGTTAGAGCCAATGGTGGCAACAGGGGCGGATGCTTTCGGTCTAGATTGGACTACGCCATTAAATGTGGCTCGCCAAACGGTGGCTGGCCGTGCGGCACTACAAGGTAACTTAGACCCTGCAACATTATATGGTTCGCATGACACCATCATGAAAGCCACCAAAGCCATGTTAGATGACGCTTATGCAGGCGGTGAGAAAACAGGTTATGTTGCAAACTTAGGTCACGGCATTACTCAGTGGGTTGACCCTGAAAACCCGAAAGCCTTTATTGATACTGTGCATGAATACAGTGCCAAATATCTCTAAGTTTCACAGCTTCAATTCAATTAGGGTTCATGCGTGATCACGATTTTAAAATCATGTTTTGAGTTCTCATCTAAGGCAGCTTCGGCTGCCTTATTTGGGATATTGCTGTTATTGGCTTTTGCGTTCACAGCCAGTATGGGAAGTCAGGAATATTGCGGCTTTTTCCGTTATGACTATCTATTGTTTTATGCCGTGCTGATTCAAGTTTGTCTGCTGTATTTAAAACTTGAGTCTTGGGCCGAGGCCAAAGTGATTGCATTATTTCATGTGATGGCAATGGTGATGGAAATCTTTTTGACTCATCCGCAAATTGCATCTTGGCAGTATCCGCATCCCGCCGTGTTTAAAATTTTAACAGTGCCTTTGTTTGCAGGTTTTATGTATTCGGCTGTGGGCAGTTTTTTTGCGCGTTCATTACGTCTTTATCATGTTTCTTTTCAGCACTTGCCCCGTTTCTCCGCCATGCTAACCTTGGCGGTGTTGTCTTATATCAACTTTATGTCCAAATTTTT
Organism: Acinetobacter sp. MF4640; assembly: GCF_002018895.1. Taxonomy (NCBI): domain Bacteria; kingdom Pseudomonadati; phylum Pseudomonadota; class Gammaproteobacteria; order Moraxellales; family Moraxellaceae; genus Acinetobacter; species Acinetobacter sp. MF4640. The sequence goes on from NZ_MVOM01000005.1 coordinate 71,610, forward strand.
TGTTCCCGATATTCGCTATCTTTTGTTTGGGTGGAGCATAGTGCTATTTTGGAAAACCAAGATTGGCTTTGAATTACAGCAGCACCGTTTTCAACTGCCGATGTTACCCGTACTTTTACTGTTGGCTTTTATTATTTGGATTGCGGAAAATATCAGTACGTTTTACCAAATCTGGTTGTACCCAAGTCAAGTCGATGCATGGCATATGGTCGGTTGGGGTAAGTTGGGTTCTTGGTATTTATTGCTACTGCTCAGTCTGGTGTTGGTGCTAAAGATTTTAGGGAAACGAGATCTACGTGGCAGTTGGTCCTTATACCGCTAAAGCACATTTTTAAATATTCACTTCACTTTAGTATAAATTGTTTTGCGTTATGCGCTTGTTACCGCTATCTTACAAGGGTGTAGCTCAAAATACACACAATAGGAACAATAAAAATACTCGGAGATAATCGAGTCTGGAGAAACCTTATGTTGAAAAAAATAGCATTGGCTGCGGTTTTGGCTGTTGGTTCTACCGCTACATTTGCAGATAATGACGTCGGTTGTGGTATTGGTTCACAAATTTGGGCTGGACAGTCTGGTAAAGTCGCTAAAATTTTAGCGGGTACAACCAATGGTCTTTTTGCTAACCAACTTTTCGGTATTACCTTTGGTACTTTAGGTTGTAGCGGTACAGGTACAGTGACTGCTCAGGCAGTAACATTTACCAACGAAAATGCGGAAGCATTGGCGCGTGATATGGCAGTCGGTGAGGGCGAAAGTCTAAATGTACTGGCTGAATTACTGAACATCCAGTCTGAAGATAAAGCACGTTTCTTTGAAGTGTCTAAACAAAACTTCGCAAAAATCTATTCAGCTGAAAACCAAGATGCGCTTCAAGTATTAGCATCTTTACAAGCAGTCATGGCAACGGATAGCGTATTAAAAGCATACGTTTAATTGCACCATAAAACCCTGCCATTCAGGCAGGGTTTTTCATATCTAAAAAAGAAGAATAGCTAACACTGCATGAAATCTGTTGTCCTCCTCTTTAGTGTGCTATTCAGCACCAGCATCTTTGCTCAAGCACCTAGCTCAGCAGAGTTTTATATTGAAAAAGCACAGCAGCTGAAGCTAGCCTCAAATGTGACTTGGCAACGTTTAATGTATGCCAACGCTTCAGGACAAAGTGAAGTCACTTATCGCCCATTTTTTTATAGCGAACACGGACAAACTCAGCTCAAACAAGAGCTTGATGCCAATATTGCAGCACTTTTTACCCCAGCCGAAGCCAATCAATCGATTCAGTGTCGCTTTCCGGCACGTTCAAAATGGCTCATAGGACAACTGAATATTGCATCAAACCAACTGCCTAAAGCTTCATGTCCTGAGTTGGATGAGTGGCTTGGGCAAATTAAGCCGTATAAGGCGACTTTAATTTACGCCACGGACTTTATGGGCAATCCCAGTTCGATGTTTGGGCATACCCTGTTAAGGCTCGATCCTAAAGACCAAAAACAGCTGAGCTTAGTCTCTTATGCAGTGAATTATGCAGCGACAGTGGCCAATAGTGACAGCTTTTCTTTTGCATGGAAGGGCTTAACCGGGCAGTACCCAGGTGAGTACTCACTCATGCCGTACTATCGAAAAGTGAAAGAATATGGTGATTTGGAAAGCCGCGATTTGTGGGAGTACGAGTTAGCCCTGACGCCAGAAGAAACCAAAACCATGGTTGAGCATATTTGGGAACTCAAGCATGTGCAATTTCCTTACTATTTTATCAGTGATAACTGTGCCTATCGGTTACTGGGTTTAATTGATTTGGTGCGCCCTGAGGTCAACCTACAAAAACAATTTAAAACTGCTGCGATTCCTGTTGAGACCATTAAGGCGGTCTATGAAAACCATCTAATAGCAGAGAGTGTTTACCGTCCAGCTTTAGAAACTCAGTTGTTGGCACAAGCCAAACAACACGGACAAGCCTTGGCGGCTGCGGCGCATCAGGTTGCGCAACTTGAACCTGCTCAAATGCAAGATTATTTGAATCGCTATGCGTTGGTGGATCAGGCACGTATTTTAGAAATGGCCTATGACCATGTGTATTTACAGCTAATTGCACAAAAGATTGCGGCAGAAGACGCCCAACCGCGTATTCGACAACTGCTGGGTTTGCGGAGTCAGATTGACTTGGAAAAGCAACGTCAAGTGGTCGAAGCGCCAAAAGTAGATCCGGTAAAAGGCCACCATGCGCGAACCGTTCAGTTTGAAGCGGGTGAAATACAAGGTGACACTTATTTCCGACTGAGCCATCGTCAGGCCTATCATGACTTGATTGACCCACAAGGCGGTTTCCGTTTGGGTACACAGCTTAAGTTTCTAGAAGGCAGTCTCGAATACCGTGATGATCGACTAAAACTGCAAGAACTAAATGTGCTGGAGGTCAATGCCTACAGTCCACTGACTGCCTTTAAAACACCATTAAGCTGGGGTTTTAACATGGGTTGGCAACAAGAGGCACTAAATCGAGATGGTGCATTTAGTGAACAGGATCAACACGGTGTATTCAATCTATCCAGTCAGTTTGGCTATAGTGTGGCAGATCAAGAGCATCAACATTTATGCTATGCACAATTGCAAAATCATATTCAAGCAGGCAAAGCTTTAGACCGAGGTTGGCGCGTGGGACTTGGGCCAACGGTAGGCTGCCAGAACATCTGGAGCGAACATATCAATAGTTTGGTACAGGTCGAGCTGCCATATTGGGAAGATAGCCATCAATGGCAAGTCAGACTGAATACTCAGTTGCAATATTTATTCAATCAGCAAAATGCGTTGAGGCTTCATTGGCAGTATCAACAGCAAAAAGGCAAAGATTGGGATCAGACGGGTTTGAGTTATCTCCATTTCTTTTAGTTCGATCCTCTTTTCAAAGCTCCATTAATGGGGCTTTTTTTTTGAAAATCATTGCTGTTAAAACAACCAAATGTGAGCCTTACTTTTTATAAAGTGCTGCAAATGAAAGCTGATGGTGAAAATAAGTATTGAAATTTGTTATATTAATCACATAAATGTCTAGTAAGTCTCAAAAATATATAAATAGGTAAGTTTTATGAATGATGAATGCATGGCTAAATTGGCCGAGCAATGGGGGAAAATTTGCCAACATTATTCAGTGAATGATCACGTTAAAGCGCAAAATTTTATTCAGCAGCATTCGTCTGTATTGGTTAATGAATTTTATAGCAATATTGTCTTGGAGCCTGAGGCTGCAGATTTTTTTAAAGATGACATCATTCAACAACGTTTAAAAAACAGTTTAAACCAATGGCTCATTGAAAGTTTCGACGTAGCTGTGAATGAAGCTTATTATGCAGCAGTTGAAAAACAACAAAAAGTTGGTCAGGTACATGCGCGGGTGGGCATTCCTTCTTGGTTGATCATGCGCGGTATTCGTGAGATTGAGAACAAGATCTTGGAACTCTTGGCTGAACTTCCGCTAGAAAATAACCACCACATGCTGAGTTATATGCTGCAAATTATGGGCTTTGCGACAGAAATCATGTGCAGATCCTATGAAGCCAATACTGAGCGAAGCCACGAAGTTAAGCATAGCTATCGTTTATTTTCTGCAATGCAAGATGTCGCGGTACAAAAAGATAAGCAGCGCAGCATTTTACTCGACTGGGAAAATGAGTTGATGTTCAAAGTCTTCTCCGAGCATCCGCAGTTGCAACACATTGCTTTGTCTAAGTCAGAATTTGGTCTATGGTTTGTGCATAAAGCAGCGTATGCCTTTACGGGTGCAGAGCAGGTGGAGACCATTATCAGGCTAATTCAACAGGTCGATACTCTCAATTTTGACGTGCTCGACTGTCAGGATCAGGCTCGGAAGGTGGAACGCATTCAGGAAATTCGTGATGTGAACCGACAGATTCAGCATTTGGTCGATCAACTGTTTCAAGTGACTGAATATATAGATTCAGGCAATGACTCGCTGACTCAGCTGTTAAACCGTCGTTATTTAAGTACGATTGTGTCGCGTGAAATTAATTTTGCCCGTAAAAATGATGCAGCGCTGAGCCTATTGGCAATCGACGCAGATTATTTCAAACGTATCAACGATAAATATGGGCATACCGCAGGGGACTTGGCACTGCGTTTTATTGCTGAAGTCTTGTTAGATGTAGCGAAGGGTAGTGACTATGCCTTCCGTGTCGGTGGAGAAGAGTTCTTATTGCTGTTGGTCGACAGTGATCTCACGCGTGCTTTACAAATCGCTGAAACGATTCGCATGCGGATACAAGAAACCCCAATTCGTACCGCTCATGGGCAAAGTTTTAGTTTTACCGTCAGTATTGGCTGTACGGTTTATAATGGTCATCCTGACTATCAACGCTTTTTAGACACTGCCGATTCGGCACTCTATGCAGCCAAAAATAAAGGGCGTAACTGTATTCATGTGACTGAAAAAGTCCTGAGTGTTTAAATCTCAGACTTAAACACGAACTGTTCTAAGACGTTTCAAATCGGTTGTTGAGGTGCTTATACCTCAACAATCACATAGTATTTTTTTACAGCTTCAATCACTTCAAATGTGCCGATAAAACTCGGTGGAATAATTCCTGCCTGACCTGCTTTGACTTCAATGAAGTTTTGAGTGTGGGCATCATGAATACGGATGCAGCCTTCCATCACTTGAAAGAATTCTTGTTTGTTGTCAGCAAATTGAATATTCCATGAGCCAACTTCACAGTGCCAAATCCCGCAGCCCATGTGTGGATGCTCGTACAGATTATAGGTCAAGCGCTGTGGGTTACCTTGAACTAAACGGTCTGAACGTGGAAAATCAATACTCTGTTCGCCTTGGGTCAAACCATGACCTGCTAACCAAATTGCTGACATTGCGTATTCCTCTAAACAAAAAATGAATCGTTCAATGATATATGCATAAAAAAAGCCCCAACAGAGGTTGAGGCTTTATGTTTCAATTAATAGCTTTCAGGGACTGCACTTAAAAACTCACGACGCTCTTCTTTATTGGTTTTAAAGTCACCAATAAAGGAAACGGTACGTGTAGTCGATTCTTGCTTGCCGACGCCGCGCATCATCATACACATATGTGCAGAATCAATCATAACCGCCACGCCACGTGCACCTGTCACTTCTGCAACCGCTTCTGCAATCTGCTGCGTCAGATTTTCTTGAATCTGTAGACGACGTGCAAACATTTCGGTGATGCGTGCAAATTTAGAGAGTCCAAGGACATTGCCTTCAGGTAAATACGCAATATGTACGCGACCATAAAAAGGCAATAAATGGTGTTCACAGAGTGAATAAAATTCGATATTTTTAACCAGCACCATTTCACGGTTGTCCGATGGGAACACCGCATTATTGGTCACTTCTTCTAAGCTTTTGCTATAACCAGACGTTAAATACGAAAAAGCTTTAGCAGCACGCATAGGCGTATCGAGGAGACCTGGACGGGTTAGGTCTTCACCAACGGCAGTTAAGATGTTAGCGTAGGATTGCTGCATAGACATAAGACGTGTTCACTTACACTGATATTGAACAAGGACGGCATTGTAGCAGAAAACTATTCCAATGCCTTATTTTGGACAAAAATCCGATTACTGTTTAAACTTTGGGTTCTTTTCAGCACGTTTTAGCAACACTAAAACTGCACCTGTGCCACCTTGTTTCTCTGGTGCACTCACAAAAGCCAATACATCGCGGTGTTGACGCAGCCAACCATTCACATATGTTTTTAAAATGGCTTCTGGACCTTTGCCGTGTACAATTTTAATGACATTTTGATTTTCATCTTTGGCCATTTGAATGACTTGTAAAACTGCGACACGGGCTTCTTCAACGGTGCAACCATGCAAGTCGACTGCTTCAAACCAACGAATGTTACCCGCTTTTAAATCTTCAAATACTTTGTGTTGCAGCGTAGCAATGCGATAACTGAGCGCGGCTTGGCTCGCAACAGGGTTGAGCATCGCTTGAGTATCGGACAGCTCAGTTGCATCGGTATGCATAGGGCCTTCAGCCGCTGCACGTTTTGCTAAAGTTTGTGCATCGATTTTTTTCTTTGGATTTTTTTCTATTTTGGCAATGTTCGCGGTCTCCATCTTTTGGACACCTTGCATTTGCTTTTGAAACAACGCGAAATCATCTTCTGGCTCGGGCGGAGCAACTTGAGCTTGGGCCTCAGACTGTTTGATGGCAGTCGAATGCGGATTGGTGATTTGCTTTTTAAAGTCTTTCAGTAAATTAAACTGTTCTTTAGAAAGCGATGAATCATGTTTGCTCATAGTGTCAGAAAAATACGCAAAATAAGAAATTAGGCGATAATTATAGTCTGATTTTCCCTATATTTGAACTGAATTGCATTCATAGAGATTTGCAAAAAATTGCATATCAAATGGCTAATAGTATTCTGCGGGGTGCTCAAGAGAACTGCTGTTCTGTAAGAACTTAAAATGATTGAACCCGAGCAACCATTCTATCTAGATAGACAAATGATGTACTCGGGTTCAGGTTTGGCATGCTAAGTCAGTCGTGACTTAACTTGCACGTAAAGTACGGATGATTTTATCCAGTTTTTTATCGATTTGGTTACGATAAAGGTCAGGCAAGACACGCGAAAGTTTGGCAAGAATACGTGCTTGAGTACTTGGAATAATCATAAATTGGGATGAGAAAATGCCGCTGTAAATTTCCTGACAGGCCTTCTCTAGTGGGAGGCTGCCGCCAAGTTGTTTTAATGCCGCTGTGACTGGTGAACCATTTTTACGTTCGTCAAATACCATCGGTGTTTCAATTTCTGGCGGGCAAACCACGGCAACTTTAATTTTCTGACTACGCAGTTCCATACGTAGCACTTCAGCCAAACCGACCACGCCAAATTTAGATGAGCAGTAACCCGTATAACCATAACAACCGACCAAGCCCGCTGCTGATGCAACTAAAACCAGTTTTGGTGATTTGCCTTGTTGAACCGCCTGCTTGAGATGCGGTAAGGCAGCATGGGCTACATTACGGCTACCGACTAGGTTGATATTAATTTGTCGTAAATATTCTTCAGAAGTCATGTCTTCAAATGATTTTGCAATTGCAATGCCTGCTGAGTTAATCAACAAATCTGGTGTGCCGAATGCAGCCACTGCTTCAGCAAATTTTGCCTCCATTGTACTTTCATTTTGTACATCGACTTCAAAACCACAGACAGCAGGAGAACGCTTTTGCAAATCAGCAACCACTTGTTCAATCCCAGCATGGGCAAAAATACACACTTGGAAGTTGTCTTTGAGTAAACGTTTAGTCAACTCAAGGCCGATACCGCTACTGCCGCCTGTCACCCAAGCTGTTTTCATCTTCTTCACATCAATATCCTTTTGAATGTTTTGAATGAGCCTTAAACGACTTCGTCTTGAAGTAGAACATGACCAAATTGTTTGCGGAGTTCTACTTTCACAATTTTACCTGTACCGTTGATTGGCAGTGCATCTACAAAAATCACCACGTCAGGAATCTGCCAGCGGGCAATCTTATTATCAAAGTAAGCCAGCACTTCTTCTTCAGTCAGTGTTGAGTTTTCCTGTTTTACGGCAATCAAAATTGGGCGCTCATCCCATTTTGGATGACGTGCTGCAATAGCAGCTGCCATGCGAATTTCAGGGTGACCTACGGCAATATTTTCAAGTTCAACCGAAGAAATCCATTCACCGCCCGATTTGATTAAGTCTTTGGCACGGTCGCAAATGGTCATATAACCGTCTGCATTTAATGTTGCAATATCGCCTGTATCGAACCAACCATCTGCTGTGGTGGCACTTTTTTCTTGGTTGAAATAATGATCGACAATCCAAGGGCCACGAATTTGTAAATTCCCTTGAGTATGACCATCATTAGCTAAGACTTGATTGGTGCTTTCATCAACGATACGTAATTCAACACCAAAAGGTGGACGACCTTGGGTTAAGCGTAACTTTTCAAAGTCTTCAGCACTCAACGTGGCATGTTTTGCTTTCGGTTGGTTCGCTGTTCCCAGTGGACTGGTTTCAGACATTCCCCATGCATGAATGGTGTCGCAAGCATAGTTGTTTTTGAAATCACGAATAATCGACGGTGGGCATGCAGCGCCACCCACGACATTACGGTTCATACTTTCTAAAGTTGTCCCACGTTTTTTCGCAGCTGCAAGTAAGCCTTGCCAGATGGTGGGAACACCTAAAGCCACAGTAACTTTATAGTTGTCTATCAGGTCAACAAGGCTGTCACCATCTAGATTTGGTCCCGGTAAAACCACGCTACTACCGACCATAGCTGCGGCATATGGCACACCCCATGCATTGACATGGAACATTGGAACAACAGGCATGACCACATCATTTGCCGACAGGTTTAATGAGTCTGGCAAGCTAATTGCCATGGTGTGTAATAGGGTAGAGCGGTGGCTATACAGTACGCCTTTCGGATTACCTGTTGTGCCTGAGGTATAACATAAAGAACTTGGGGTTTCTTCGCCGAATTGCGGCCAGTTAAATTCAGCAGATTGGTTTTGAATTAAATCATCATAGAAAATAACATCTGGAAGTGCTGCAATGACTTTTTCATCACGTGCACCGTAACAGATAAATTTTTCAACGGTTGGTACTTTGCCTTGGATTGCGACAATTAACGGTAGAAAAGTTGAATCAAAGAAAATCGCTTTATCTTGTGCATCGTTAATAATGAACACCAGTTATTCTGGGAATAAGCGAGGGTTGATGGTGTGGCAAACATAACCACTCCCTGAAATAGCATACCAAGATTCTAAATGACGGTGGTTGTTCCACGCGATTGTTGCAAGACGATCACCTTGATTAAGATTAAATGACGTGAAAGCATTGGCTAAACGTTTGCTATTCTGTTGGACCTGTAACCAATTGGTGGTGGTCATTTGACCATTTACTTCACGTGAAAAAATAGAAGTATCTGCGTGGTACTTTGCTGCATGCTCGATTAAGTTACTAATCAATAAAGATTGGTGCATCATTTTGCCAAACATTTCATTCATCCTTGGTGACTATTTTTCTAATAAAAAAGGCTATTAGCCGAAGCCAAAAGCCTTTTGGAATTTATTTGTCGCTAAATACAACATCCGAACCCGGTTTAATATAACGCGGCATTTTTTGCCCTGTATGTTCAGCCACGACGTGAAGGGTGCGCTCGATCCAACCTGCATCCATAATAAACATCAGTGAATCATCATCATTTAAGTTGACGTTCGCGCCATTAATGACCATGAACCCTTCAGCACCTTCTGGGGTTGCTAAAGTATGGATCGAACCTGCTGGTTCAAATAAATAGCTGCCAGCCGTTTGAACATCTTCAGGATATTCGACATAATGCCATGAACCTGCTGTTGTATAGAAATGTACAACACCGGTATGGAAGTGACGTGGAAGGAAGTATAGTACCTGGTTCAAAACGGGCATGAATGACCCAGACGCCATTATCAGGGTCTAAAAAGTAAGGCGTGACATGCACACCCGGTAGTGCATTTTTGATTTCGCCATCTTTGATGTTAATCGTTAATAATCGATCCTGATGTTTAACTGATTGTGCGATGCTCATGACAAACTCCTTATATATCTTTGATTTAGAATATGATATGAGATATCAATACCTAAGATTTCCTTGAGCTTGAGCATAGCAATGTTTCAAAGATCACAAACCACTCGAAAGAATGGAATTCACATTGTTTGATAAATATGCGAATGAATAGTTTGAGGTTGGGGTATCTGAAAGCATGATTTTGATGCAATTTCACATTGCCTAACTGTAGTTCCCCGACTAATTTATAAGTGTTTTAGACTGGAAAATGGCATAACATGATTGGTTGAGGATGATGTTTTGCCAAATGCAAAATTCAGGGAAATGAACATTGCAGATGAAGTTGAATAAAAAACGATTGGATGAATATACATGCAAGTGTTGAAGACTAAACTCAGTCGTCCGAGCGTGCAAAATGGCAGGGCAATGCAACGTCCCCAACTGTTAAGTCAGATGGTGGACTATTGTCAGTCTTCTTTGGTTTTTATCCACGCCGCGGCGGGTTATGGAAAAACCACACTGATGAATCAACTCTCAGAGTCTCTTTTAGCAAAGGGAAACAAAGTCTGTTGGTTGACCTTGGATGACGATTACAATGATCCGATTCGACTCTATCAATACTTGCGTTTGGCGCTTTTGGATTTAGAACCGCCGCAGTCCCTCTCTTATGGACAGATCTATAAACAACACATCATTGAGCTGACACAAAAAGTTGCAGAAGTGGATGCTGACACTGTTTTATTTATCGATGAGTTTGAAGCATTAACAAACCCAGAATGTTTAAATATCTTTTGGTGGTTGTACCAGTCTTTACCTGAAAATTGTCATTTGGTGATTGCTTCAAGGGTCAAACCCAACTGGAGTTTCGCGAAAGAATATCTACTAGGTCGTTTAAAGTGGGTCACAGAGTCTCAGTTTAGTATCAAACAGCAAGAAAGCAGTGAGCTCATTCAGTTTTTACAACAACAAAACTTTGACCAGCTTGCTTTAAGCACGGAGCTTGCAGAACAACTGATTGATAAAACTGAAGGCTGGTTTACAGGCATTCAGTTCACCAATTTATATTTGAAAGAACATCAAGATATTCATGGCTTTATTCAAAACTTAAGTGGTGCGCACCATCAGATTGTAAATTACCTCAGTGAGCAGGTTTTTTACAACAAGACCCTGAAATTCAGCAATTCTTATTGCAAATTAGTGTACTGAGAAAAATTAATCCAGCTTTGGTCATCGCTTTAACGGGTAATCCTGCTGCACAGCAAATTCTCGATGTCATCAGTCAAAAAGATTTGTTCATTCAAGCGATAGATGAACAGCGTACATGGTATCGCGTGCATCATTTATTTCGAGACTTTTTACAATCGAAGTTTAAACTTTTACAACCTGATGCATATCAGAAAATGCATAGTAAAGCGGCAGAATGGTTCAAACAACAGCGTTATCTGATGGAGGCGATTTATCACGCCCAACAAGCAGAAGATCAGCAGTTGATTTTGTCATTGCTTAACTCGGTGTGTCGTGAACTGATTTTAGAAGGCCGACACTATACTTTCTTGGAGTTGGTCAAACAGATACCAGATTCTGTTTTGGTGCAAAATCCAAATTTGCTCTATGACATTATTTGGACCTTGGTGCTGACCCATCAAGTGACCCTAGCCAATCATTATTTACAGCTCTGGCATAGTGTGGATCAACATGAAACCTTATTACAACATGAGGACCAATTAGGTTTAGCCCCCCTCTCATTGCAGTGTTAGAAGACAAGTTAGATGTGGCTTATAGCTTAGTGCAACAAAACTTAGCACAACTGCCAAGTACCGTTTATTTTGTCCGTGCTCCACTCATAGGAATTGTGGGGTTGTATCACATTTGTTTGGGGCAAATGAGCGAAGCACGAAAGTTGCTGCTACAAACGCGTATTATCTATTTGCAAGGGCATAACCTATATGGTATGGCAATGGTTGATTGTATTGATGCCCTATGTGATTATTTATTAGGAGATTTGACTCTCGCAGCAGAAAAGTTTGCACAAGTTGGACAGAGCGAGGAATATCGTAAATTAGGCTTAGATGATGACAATAAAGCAGCCATTATGAATATTCTGAGCAGCTTTAAAGCAGACTTGTATTATGAAATGAACCAAATGTCGCAAGTCGAAGTTGCATTAATGGACTTTAAGGGCGGCGGTAATCTAGCAATGCCTGATATGGTGATAGTCGGTTATATTTTACAAATGCGACTAGCGACCTTGCATCAAGATCAAAGTGCGATACAAACGTGTTTGCACCAAGCACATACCCGTAGTAGCCAATGGTCATTACCTCGACTCGCACAAACCATACAAGCCTATGTGCAACAATCAAGCCCGCTTTCTGCATTAGCTGATACTGAACAGGCAGCATTTCAGCCGTATTTAAATTTTACGAATTTGCTGCGTGGCGATGATTTAATGCTGGTGCGTCAGCAAATTTTCATGGGGCAAGCCGAGCAAGCTAAAGAATATTTAAGCCAGCAGTTAGCATTTTTTAGGATTTATCCGATACGTTTTGCGCGTGTTCAAATTTTGTTTGCACTGGCCCTGTATCAGCTGAAACAACATGAACAGGCTTTTGAGGCGCTACAACAAGCGCTTGAAACCCTCATGCCGACTCAGGCGGTGCGGGTGATTCTAGATGAAGACCCTTTAATTTGGGATATATTAAGTGGGCTAAGTCAGCATTTAAGTCGACAGAAGCAAAAGCATACAGTTGTGTTATTAGAATATATTCAGCAACTTCAAAAGCTCAATCAAGCTGAAAGCAGTGCTGAAGCTTTGATCGGAAGTTCTGGCCTTGAGGCTTTATCAAAACGTGAAGTCCAAATTTTAGAAAAATTAAGCCGTGGCTGTACTGATGCTGAAATATCCGAGTCGATCTTTTTGTCCATCAATACGGTGAAATGGCATCTGCGTAAAATCTATAACAAGTTGCAGGTCCGCTCTCGAATGGAAGCGGTGAATGAAGCCAAGAAGCAGGGTTTAATTGAGTAATTTAAGATTGAATAATTTTTTATATGTTACTGTTTAACGAGATCTTCAACGGCTTTTTGAAAGAACATATCACAAAGTATTCAGGGCAAGGGCATGCCTTACCCTGAATATGCCATTAAAGTGATTTAGGTGTTCCAAACAGCTCAGTAAAGGCGTGGTCTGGACGCGGCTGCTTCATAAAACTTTCACCGACCAAGAAAGCATGAATGTCATGCTCTTGCATCATTGCAACATCCGCTGGGGTCGCAATGCCGCTTTCAGTCACCAGTAGACGAGATGGTTCAAGCAGTTTTTTCAGTCGAATCGAGGTGTTTAAGTCCACATCAAAGGTTTTTAAATTGCGGTTATTGACACCCAATACGCAACGCTCAGATAGACGTAAAGCACGTTCAAGTTCTGCTTCATCGTGTACTTCAACCAAGACATCTAAATTCTGCTCAAAAGCCGTTTTCGACATTTCTTCGAGTTGCTGATCGGACAAGCATGCCACAATCAGAAGAATACAGTCCGCATGTAAAGCACGTGCTTCAATCACCCCATAAGGGTCAATCAGAAAGTCTTTACGTAATGCAGGCAGGGCACAGTGAGAACGTGCAATTTGAATATTTTCATCGGCACCTTGGAAAAAATCGACATCGGTTAAAACCGATAAACATGCTGCACCTGCGGCTTCATATTGCTGCGCGATTTCAGCAGGATCAAAGTTTTCACGAATAATGCCTTTAGATGGTGATGCTTTCTTAATTTCAGCAATTACACCCGGTTGTTTGCTCAGTAAAGACTTTGCAAAACCACGTACAGGAGTTGCCTCAAGTGCCCATTCTTCAACATCTTTATAGCTACGTTGTTTGAGGCGTGCAGCAAACTCTTCCTGCTTGCGATCCACAATTTTGCCTAAAATCGTATTTGCGATATCTACCATGACAAAGTCCTGTCTATCAAGCGTCGTATTGTTTAAGGGTTTTGCTGAATTCAGCAAGGATGCTCATCTTTTCTAAGGCTTGTCCGCCGTAGATGATGTCATGTGCTAAAGCCACGCCTTGTTTATAGCTAGTACAAAGTCCAGAGACATACAGACCAGCACCTGCATTTAAAGCAATCATGTTGGCTGCTTTTTCGCCTTTATCGGATTTATTTTTGCCTAAGGCATCTTTGATTAAGCTTAAACTTTCAGCAGAATCTTGAATGATTAAACCTGTTAAAGTTTGCGATTCGATTCCGACATCTTCAGGTTGAATTTCCCACTCGGTGACTTCGCCATTTTTAAGTTCAGCCACATAAGTGCTTGATGCAAGGCTAATTTCATCTAAACCATCTTTAGAATGAACCACCATGACATGTTCTGCGCCCAGTTGTTTCATCACTTCTGCAATAGGACGGCACAATTCAGTCGAAAACACCCCAATCACTAGACGTTTTACTCCAGCCGGATTCGTAAGCGGGCCAAGTAAATTAAAAATACTGCGAATGCCTAATTCACGACGTGGGCCAACCGCATACTTCATCGCTTTGTGATGATTCGGGGCAAACAAGAAACCGACACCCATTTCGCGAATACAGCGTTCAGTTTGTTGCATGTTTAAGTCAAGTTGGATGCCTGCTTGTTCTAACAGGTCCGAGGAACCCGATTTGGTTGAAACACCACGGTTACCATGTTTAGCAATGGTTGCACCTGCCGCAGCAATCACAAAAGCAGACGCAGTCGAGACGTTAAATAAGTTCTGACCGTCACCACCTGTACCGACGATATCGACTAAATAAGGCACATCACTGACATCAATTTTGATGGCAAACTCGCGCATGACACGAGCTGCTGCGGTAATTTCATCAATACTTTCACCTTTTAAGCGAAGACCCATCATCAGTGCACCAATTTGGGCATCTGTTGCTTCACCATTCATGATGGTACGCATGACGTCTTCCATTTGCGGCTGCGTCAACTCAATATTTTTAGTGATGTTATTTAAAGCTTGTTGCATATTCATTTTTCACTGCACTCATTTATGCGTAAATTTCTAAAAAGTTCTTAAAGATTTGATGGCCATGCTGACTCAAGATTGATTCAGGGTGAAATTGCACGCCTTCAACGGCAAGCGTCTTATGCTTTACACCCATGATTTCTTCAATTGAGCCATCTGCTTCATTGGTCCAGCAAGTCACTTCTAAGCATTCAGGCAAGCTTTCTTGATCAATCACCAGTGAGTGATAACGCGTTGCTGAAAACGGAGAAGGGAGGTTGCTAAAAATGCCTTTATTCGAGTGGTGCATGTCAGACAAACGCCCATGCATCACTTTTTTGGCACGAATGATTTCACCGCCAAATGCTTGACCAATAGCCTGATGTCCTAAGCACACCCCTAATAATGGAATTTTTCCAGCAAAATGCTGAATGGCTGGAATAGAAATTCCTGCTTCCGAAGGTGAGCATGGACCAGGGCCAATCACAAGATACTTAGGTTGCCATCGCTCAATATCTTCCAATGTCACGGCATCATTACGTACTACTTTTACTTCTTGATTTAACTCGCCAAAATACTGGACGATGTTGTAGGTAAAAGAGTCATAGTTGTCGATCATTAAAAGCATGAGCTTAACCTATTGAAATTTATGCACATAAATGTGCTTGAAGAGTCCTATGGTATTCGTGCGTTTACATTATAAAGCTATAAGTAAATTATTTTTCTCATTCAATGACTTGAATGGAGGCACAAAACCGAAATTATCATAGCAAAAAATACACAGCTAGGGCGCGACATTTTTTTGTGGGTCTAAAAATTACAATGGGTTTTGTTACTAACTGATATAGAGTTTATGAATATCTCAGATTCAAATCCTAACGAGAAGCCTCGTGGACTATGTATAAATGTCATGAAGCATGCATATTCAATGAATATAAAAAGAATATCTTCTGATGTTGTGAGCCAAAAACTCCCCTAATGTCACCAAAACAGAGCATATTTTTTTGCTTGCTCACATCTGAGATGTCGGCTTTATATTTAGTTTGAAAGGAGAGGTTTTTTGTTTTTTAAAAATCAAATAAAAACAGTTGATTACGCTGCTTATATTTGATTTCAGGTATATCGCTCGCCGTGATATGAGGTGTGGAAGTCAAATCAAGACGAAAATAACAGCTTAAAAAGTGCTCTAATTTATAAAAAACGGGTGTAAATCGACCCGTAATATTTAAAAATGCACCATTATGATCCACACTCAAAATCTTTTAGATTAAATGTGAAGAAGCGTGCTTGAATATGGTGCATTTACTTTTTAGCTCAGTATAATAGAGCCAAAGCAAACAGCTTAAAACTGTTATTCTGATAATGAATTCAATATTTTAGCTAAGCTTTTTAAAGTTGGTACGGTAATTGCTTTAGAACAACCAACTACTAACACGCACTAAAGAGTGCAACAAAAATTCATCGGAGCAAAATGAGCATGGCGAACAAGGTCCTACAACTCATCCAAGAAAGTGGCGCAAAATGGGTCGATTTCCGTTTTACGGATACTAAGGGTAAAGAACAACACGTAACTTACCCAGCAGATACTATCGACGAAGATACTTTTGAAGACGGTAAAATGTTTGATGGTTCTTCTATTGCTGGTTGGAAAGGCATTGAAGCATCTGACATGATCTTACGTCCAGATGCTGCAACTGGTTTTATCGACCCGTTCTTCGCTGAGCCGACAGTAGTTGTTACTTGTGACGTTATTGAGCCATCAACAGGTCAAGGTTATGACCGTGACCCGCGTTCGATTGCTCGCCGTGCTGAAGAATACCTAAAATCGACAGGTATTGGTGATACTGCATTCTTTGGTCCAGAACCAGAATTCTTCGTATTTGACGAAGTAAAATGGGAAATTGATATGTCTGGCGCGCGCCATACATTGATTGCTGAAGAAGCTGCTTGGTCAACAAACAAAGACTACGAAGGCGGAAACTCTGGTCACCGTCCACGTGTTAAAGGCGGTTACTTCCCAGTTCCTCCAGTTGACTCTTCACATGACATGCGTGCTGATATGTGTGCGCGTATTGAAGACATCATGGGCCCAGGTCGTGTAGAAGTACATCACCACGAAGTTGCATCTTGCCAATTAGAAATTGGTGTAAGCTTCAACACAATGGTTCGTAAAGCTGACGAAGTACAACAGTTCAAATATGCGGTTTGGAACGTTGCGCACCAATATGCAAAAACTGCGACTTTCATGCCTAAGCCAATGGTTGGTGATAACGGTTCTGGTATGCACGTTCATATGTCAATCTCTAAAGATGGCAAGAACTTGTTTGCTGGTGATGAATACGCTGGTTTGTCAGAAATGGCGCTTTACTTCATTGGTGGTGTAATCAAACACGCTCGTGCATTGAACGCAATTACGAACCCATCTACAAACTCGTACAAGCGTTTAGTTCCGCACTTCGAAGCACCGATTATGTTGGCTTACTCAGCACGTAACCGTTCTGCTTCTATCCGTATTCCTTACGTTTCTAGCCCGAAAGGCAAACGTATCGAAGCTCGTTTCCCAGATCCAATGATGAACCCGTACTTAGGTTTCGCTGCATTGTTAATGGCGGGTCTTGACGGTATCCAAAACAAGATTCACCCAGGTGAAGCAGCTGATAAAAACTTATACGACCTTCCTCCTGAAGAAGAAGCGAAAATCCCTACAGTTGCGCACAGCCTAGATATGGCTCTTGAAGCGCTTCAAGCGGATCACGAGTTCCTTCTTAAAGGTGGTGTATTCACTAAAGAAATGCTTGATGCATATATCGAACTTAAAACTGAAGAAGTGCGTCGTTTGAACACGACAACTCACCCAGTTGAATTTGATATGTACTACAGCTTGTAATTCTGAACTGAATTTCGCTGCAAAAAACCCGCGCTAGCCGCGGGTTTTTTTGTATCATCTGTTTAACTTGAAAAAAATTGATGAGAGCAATGGCACAGCGTAAGAAGCACACCAGTTTTTATCCTTGGATTGACCCTAAAGATCACGACAAAGGTTTTAAGCTAAATTTTTCGATGGTGATTTATATCGAAGTTGGTCGCACCCCTGAAGGCTACAAGCAGGCAGAATTTGTTGCATTGAAAAGCCCTGAGTTAGCACTGGATTATGATTATCCTCAAAGTTTTTACTTGAGTGCTGAAGGTTTTATTTTGGTAAAAACTCCGCAGGGTAAATTTGAAACCATTGCAAAAACAGATAATTGCTAAAGATTGATCTTAGAATTGAATCAATGACATTCTGCATAACTCAAAAAGCGTTTAAGCGCACAGTAAATCAATGGTACAGGTAGGCTTATGCAGCAGATTCCAGCTGAACTGAAAACATGGTTATATGCTTCAGGTTCACTTACTCAGCAACTGAAGGATTTGGCTGATGGAACATTTAGGGTTCAACCAACCAAAGAGCATTTTCAGCGTCTTCAGTTTATCGATGCAAAATGGATGGGCATGCCGTTTCAGCATACGTCATGGGTACGAGAAAGTTTTTTATATGGTAGTGATGTAGAGCCTTGGGTTAAAGCCAAAAGCATTTTCCCGATTTTAAGTTTGCAAGGCCGTGCACGGCTTTTTAAACATATTGGTAAAAAACCGATTGGCTGGTTCTTGTTTCAGCGCACCAATCCAGCATGTGAACGTCGTGTGATTTGGCTAGAAGATGGCTGGACTAGACAGAGCTGTTATACTTGGCACGGCTGCAAGTTTATTGTTCAAGAAACTTTTTTAGCGAGTTTTGAGCAATTTTTGCAAAAGCAGAATTCAGCATCTGAAGGACAGTCATGACAACTGCGCATCAAATTACTTGGCGTGAACGTTTAGAAGCCTATTATTATTTATGTCGTTTTGATAAGCCTGTTGGCACAGAATTGGTATTCTGGCCCACCATGTGGGCACTGTGGATTGCAGCAGAGGGCATACCGCCAATTGGTATTCTGATTCCGATGGTACTTGGCACGATATTTATGCGTGCGGCTGGGTGTGCAATTAATGATTTTGCTGATCGTAAGGTCGATGCGCATGTAGAGCGCACGAAAACAAGGCCTTTAGCAACAGGGATTATCACGGCCAAAGAAGCCATTTATGTGTTTCTAGCTCTAGTCTTTGCTAGTGCTTGTATGTTGTTGTTTCTACCGATTGAAACGTTTTATTGTGCTTTAGGTGGGCTTGTTCTCGCATTTATATATCCTTTCATGAAGCGCTATACCCATTTGCCTCAGGTTGTTTTAGGCATGGCTTTTTCGTGGGGAATTCCGATGTCATTTACGGCTATGGGTAAACCATTAGATTTAACCTGTTGGTTGCTGTATTTCGGCAATCTGGCTTGGACTGTGGCATACGATACTCAATATGCGATTACCGACCGTGAATATGATTTAAAAATTGGGGTGAAGTCGACAGCCATTTTATTCGGTCGTTTTGATATTCAAATCATTGCACTTTTACAGGCGATGAGTGTCGTTTTGATCGGTACGGCGCTTTACCTTGAAAATTTATTGATGCCATTGGGTCTAATCGCATTGCTTGTAGTCGTGGCTGATTTTATTTATCAATGGTCAAAAACCAAAGACAGAGATCCACAGCGTTGTTTTTGGGCATTCCGTCACAATCGTTGGGTGGGATTGATTGTTTTTGCTGGAATCTTTTTAGAATTAATTATTTAAATTTATATATTGGTTGAAAAAGCGTCCTGTACAGGGCGCTTTTTTATGTCTTAATAAAACGGCATGTAGTTTCATGCTTAAAAAAACAACGAATAAAAGGATATTTTATGAAACGCTCGAAAATAGCATTAGCCCTTACAGTTGCCGTTTCAATGCTGTCTTTAACTGCTTGTAATGACGATGATGATTCGCCCGCTTCAAATCAAAAAACAGACCTATGTTTCTGAAAGTACCTATTCAGAAGACACATTAACCACTGCAGCTTCTATTAAGGTAATGACGTATAACATGGAAAATGTTCAAGGTCAGACCGCTAAAGCAACGGCGCTGGTGATGTTCCCTAAAGTAGCACCACCTACAGATGGTTATCGCGTAGTGGTTTGGGAGCATGGAACGGTTGGAGGCGGAGATGATTGTGCGCCAAGTAAAAATGTGATTCATCCACGCTTTAAAATTTTAGCGAATACATTATTGGCTGCAGGCTATGTCATTGTTGCTCCAGATTATGAAGGCCTAGGTACATCAGGTGTACATCCTTATTTGAATTTATCTAGTGCTGCAAACTCAGCAATTGCGGCCGTTAAGGCCGTAAAAGAGCATTATGGCACCCAGTTAAATGGGGCATGGATGTCGATTGGTCAATCACAAGGTGGGCATGCATCATTGGGTACAGCCGAGTTTGCTAATACAGATACGACTTATAAAGGAGCTGTGGCTGGTGCACCTGCATCCAGTTTAGGACAAATTATTCAAATTTATCTCGATCCACAATATAATCTTGACGCAAATGGTCAACCTAAACCAATGGGCGTACAGGCGATGATGGTGCATGTTTAGGTTATCCAGCACCGAATAGTGCAAATGGCTTACAAGAACAATTTAAAGCGGGTGTTGTTGAGTTTCTGGCAGATCCGACACACTGGACTTCTCAGTATGGTGTTGATTTAAATAAAATTAAAACAGATCCAGTGGTTCAGAAGTTCTTGGCGGATAATCAACCAGCAACCAATGCCACTGCTGCGAAAGTCATTAAAACCCCTGTATTTATTATTCAAGGTGCGAATGATCAAGCGGTACTGCCTGATATGACGAAACTGTTATATGCGAATATGAAAGCAAAAGCGACCACATACTTCCCGCAAAATGGATATGCTGATGGTTATAAACTAACTATTGTACCGAAGGCGACGCATACGCAGGCAATCGTATGTCAAAATAAGGAGGCTGTGGATTTTATTCAGACCTATATGTCTGCGGGTACGGGTATTGTACTAACTGATGCACAAAAAGATGCCAGCACCAATGAAAATTGTACAGGTATAGCACCGACATAAAATTAACCATTTAAACTGAAGACAGAGCCTCATGGTTGAGGTTCTTTTTTTGTTATAGTATTGGCCCATCAAAATCTAGATATTGGAAATAGGCTGGCTATGACGAAATCAACTAAAAAACTAACGTCGAAAGTGATGTTTTTGGCGAGTCTTGGTATTGTGATTCCATTGCTTATTTTAGGAATTGCTTTTTTAGCGGTAAAAAGCGATGCAAAAAACCAAGCGGAATATCAGCGTATTAAAGAAGAACAACAGCAGCGTATTCAAGAAAAGTTGGCTGCCGAAAAGCAATTCACACAGCAGGAAGCGAGCAGTGCGGTCTCAAAATAATTCAAGCACGCATTGCAGGTGTGATACCAATGTGTTTGTGCAGTTGGCGAATGCTTGGAATTTCAGTAAAACGCAGAACGATGTAACCTGCTTCATTGAGCATGGCATCACGTTCTGCATCTTCTTGTTCCTTGCCGATATGGGAAGGATCATCAAGTTCAATAATCACCACGACTGCTAATTGTTCATCTAATAAAACGAAATCGGTGACTTTACGGTTAAATTTGGCCCGCATTTTATAGTGATCACTGGTAATCAGTGAACTAAATGAAACTTGAGCTAGAACATGATGGCGTGGAAAGGCTTCTTTTAAGCGAATAAACATTTTACGTTCAAACGGCGTAATGACGTGTTTGGCATAAAACTTTTGTTTACGGCGAAACAGGTCAGGGTAGACCATCATCACTAACGTAATAGTGGCGAGGCAGCCGATGATAAAAAAGATGATTTGACTAAGATCGAACACTATATTTTCTTGTGCAAAGAAAAAACCCACTCAAATGGAGTGGGTTTTTAGAATTTTGGCTCTCCAACCTGGGCTCGAACCAGGGACCTGCGGATTAACAGTCCGTCGCTCTACCGACTGAGCTATTGGAGAATCTGCACGCATTCTATGTGGCAAAGCTCAAAGGGTCAAGTCTTTGGCCTGATATTTTTATATAATTTGCTTTAAATGATTTAAAAATAAACGGTTTAGCTTTTATTGGTGCGATTTGATTCAGCCACACACTTTTCATGAAGATGTTTTGGGGGAGTCAAGATGAGGAGGGCCTGTATGGAGAGCTGCTTTGGAGTGATTTTGGTTTTACTTATTAGGTGAATATCATCTATATGGATAGAAAAAAGCCCAAGTCATAATGCTTGGACTTTTTAAAATTTGGCTCTCCAACCTGGGCTCGAACCAGGGACCTGCGGATTAACAGTCCGTCGCTCTACCGACTGAGCTATTGGAGAATCTGAAATGCAGTATAGAGAAAATTACACATCGGTCAAGTTACAATTCTAAAAAAAGTCGAATTTTAGATTAAATGTTTTTTTTATAAACAATTTGATATGTCATAGCTGTATACCAGAATGGTATATGTTTGTGGATCAGAATAATGAGCGATAAAAAAAGCCCAAGTCACGATGCTTGGGCTTTTTAGAATCTTGGCTCTTCCACCTGGGCTCGAACCAGGGACCTGCGGATTAACAGTCCGTCGCTCTACCGACTGAGCTATGGAAGAATAGTGGCTCTCCAACCTGGGCTCGAACCAGGGACCTGCGGATTAACAGTCCGTCGCTCTACCGACTGAGCTATTGGAGAATCTGATGCGCATTTTAGGGAGGAAAGGAAAATGGGTCAAGCAAAAAATATTGAGAAATGAATTGTTTGCTTTATAAATATGCGTTTAGGCAGCAAAAACAAAAAAACCGCTCAAAAAGAGCGGTTTTTTAAACAAGACGAATCTTATTTTTCAACGCCAGCAGCTTGACCTGCATATTTCGCGTTTGCATAATCCCAGTTTACAAGGCTTTCAAGGAAAGTTTTGATGTAAACAGGACGCGCATTACGGAAGTCGATGTAGTAAGCATGTTCCCAAACGTCAATGGTTAACACTGCAACTTTACCGTGTGCAAGTGGAGTGTCTGCATTTGAAGTTTTAAGAATAGAAAGGTTGCCATTTACTTCGTCAGCAACTAACCAAGCCCAACCTGAACCGAATTGAGTTGTTGCAGCAGCAGCAAATTCTTCAGCGAATTTTTCGTAAGAACCGAACGCTTCATCAATTTTAGCAGCTAAAGCACCTGTTGCTTTACCACCACCGTTTTTAGCCATACAGTTCCAGTAGAATGTGTGGTTCCAAACTTGTGCTGCGTTATTGAAGATACCTGCTTTAGCTGCATCACCAGCAGAAGCTGTGATGATTTCTTCTAAAGTTTTGCCTTCAAGGTCAGTACCCTTGATTAGGTTGTTTAGGTTAACAACATAAGTATTATGGTGTTTGTCGTGGTGGAATTCTAAAGTTTCTTTGCTGATGTGCGGAGCAAGATCTTCGTAGCCATATGGAAGTGCAGGTAAAGTAATGGTTGTCATGTTTCATTCCTTGCAGATTTGCTGGGTTTTACTTTAAGTGCATTTATTGTAAATGATTCTATAGACAATAGGGCAGTCTTTTAATACACAAAATATGCAAAAAACTTCGCAAGGAGACATATACGATACACAAGATATCGTTAGAGCCTTTCGTACAGAATATATTCATTTTAAAAGACTCTAAGCTCTAGATGGATTGAGGTGGTTGATTAATTTTTAGCTTGTAACGCAGTATGGTAACGTCGATTTACTTCATCCCAATCGACCACATTATAAAAGGCATTAATATATTCAGGACGGCGGTTTTGGTATTTTAGATAATACGCATGTTCCCATACATCTAAACCGAGAATAGGGGTATGACCGTGCATCAGTGGGGAATCCTGATTTGCACTGCTTTCAACAATCAGGTTGCGTTCAGGTGTCACGCTCAGCCATGCCCAACCACTGCCAAAACGGCTAATCGCGGCTTTGGTAAATGCATCTTTAAAAGCATCAAAACTACCGAGTTGCTCATCAATAGCCTTTGCCACAGCTCCAGTCGGTTGGCCACCACCTTGTGGACTCATGACCGTCCAAAACAGTGAGTGGTTGGCATGACCACCTGCATTATTGATCACCATATTTTTAAGATCAGTAGGGACTTCATTGACTTTGGCAACCAAATCTTCCACAGACAGTTTCTCCCATTCTGTGCCTGCAATCGCGCCATTAATGTTATTGATGTAGGTTTGATGATGTTTACTGTGGTGAATTTCCATCGTTTTCGCATCAATATTGGGTTCGAGTGCATCATAGGCATATGGAAGAGCGGGTAAAGAATAAGCCATGTGTTTGATTCCTTTAATCATCAAAATTGTTTTATTGGGATTTTTTAAAGCAGTTTCATTATCTACTTAAAAGTTAATGAGAATCAATATGTTTATTATTTGCAATTTTAAGGTAGAAGATAACAAGTTTTATTGTTCATATTGGGTTGGAAGTTCAGTATGTATAACAAAGATCAAATGCAAAGCGTTTTTGAACTGATGCTATGTTTTGATTTAAAAAGATGAAAGACTAGGAATAATATTTTAGAAAGTAATAATTTGCTTAAATGGAGGTAATGTCGGATGCCATGCGATGTAAGCGCATTGAAAGGACTGGGATGAAAGAGGTCTCATCCCAGTGATTGCTTAGATTGGGTTGTTTAACTCGAAATAAACATATTCAATATTAAATTGTTCTGAAATGGCTTGACCTAATCGCTGCACGCCATAGCGTTCAGTCGCATGATGTCCGCAAGCAAAATAATGTACGCCTAATTCTTTAGCTTCATAGAAGGTACGTTCACTGACTTCGCCTGAAATATAGGCATCACATCCTTGTTCTGCGGCTTTTACAATAAAATCTTGTGCACCACCGGTACAAAAACCGACTTTTTCAATCATGGTCTTGTCCGCAGGAAGATGGGTGACATCAAACTTTAATTTCTCAGACACAAACTTTTTAAACTCTTCCACAGGCATAGGCTGGTTTAAATAACCAATATTGCCAATAGGATGACGCTCAGATGGGTCAAGCGCCTCAATACGTTCTAGTTCGAGCAAATCTGCAATAGCTGCATTATTTCCAAGACTCGGATGGCTGTCGAGGGGGAGGTGATATGCCAACAAAGAAATGTCATGTTGAATCAGACTCTTGATCCGTTTACCACGCATACCTGTGATGGGGTAGGCTTCACCTTTCCAAAAATAACCATGATGCACTAGTAAAAGATCCGCATTTTCTCGGATCGCGGCATCTATGGCATCTTGCGATGCTGTCACCGCAGCTAAAATTTTACGTACTTCGGTCTTTCCTTCAATTTGAAGGCCATTCGGTGCATAGTCCTTAAACTCAGGTGATTTGAGGGTTTGATCACACCACTGAATAATGTCTTGTAATTTTGCCATATCGACTTAAAAACTCTTTTAAATTGATTACATCGGAACCTATTGTTTATTGTAACTAAAGCATGACAAAACTCTTGCTTATTTTTGTGCTTCGGCTTGAATTTCGCTTTACAATAGGCATAAATTACATAGTCATCAATGAATTAAAACATTTTAGAGGGTGAAATCGTGCGCAGGACCTTTTCCTGGTTACCTTGGGTATTACTCATTTTAGTCATTGCTGGATTTTTTGCTTGGCAGCAGTATCAAAAGCCAAAAGCGCCTGTGGCGTCCGATGGTATTAAGATGCCTGCTGAAAAGGTTGAACCTTTAATTAACACCACGCGTACCGGTGGGGTAGTTTCTTATAGCGCTGCCGTGAAAGTGGCTGCACCAGCAGTAGTAAATATTTTTACCACGCAAAAAGTCAAACAACTTGACCATCCATTACTCAATGATCCTGCGTTCCGTGAATTTTTTGGCAATCAAATTCCAGATCAGTTTAGCCAAAATAAAAATGAAAACAGTTTGGGTTCAGGTGTGATTGTTCGCCCTGATGGTTATATTTTGACGAATAATCATGTGATTGCTCAAGCCGATCAAATTGTTGTGGCATTACAAGATGGCCGTCGTGCAGTGGCTAAAGTGATTGGTACCGACCCCGATACCGATTTGGCTGTGATTAAAATTGAGCTGGCAAATCTGCCTGTTTTACCCTTTAAGCTCAGTGGCAACGAAGTGGGTGATGTGGTCTTGGCCATTGGCAACCCATTTGGCGTAGGTCAAACCGTTACGCAGGGTATTATCTCTGCTACAGGACGCTCTGACCTGGGCATTAACACTTATGAAGACTTCATTCAAACTGATGCTGCAATTAATCCTGGTAATTCTGGTGGTGCTTTGATTGATGTGGCGGGGAATTTGATTGGGGTTAATACTGCGATTTTCTCTCAGTCAGGTGGGTCTTTAGGTATTGGTTTTGCCATTCCTGCAAGAATTTGCCAACAAGTACTGAACTCTATTCTTAAAGACGGTCGTGTGGTACGTGGTTGGCTAGGTATTAGTTTATTGCCTGTTGAACAAGTCAATATCTTAGAGCCTAAAGGGCCAGGTGTGGTTGTCGCGGACGTGTTAAAAACGGGACCTGCTGCAAAAGCTGGTTTAAAGAAAGGCGACAAGATTGTGAAAGTGAATGATGAAGTGATTGCTTCAACCTCACATTTGATTAATTTTGTGGCTCTACAACCGCCAAATAGCACCATTCAGATTTCACTTGAGCGCGATGGCAAACCTTTAGATGTTGCTGTGGTTGTTGGGGAAAGAAAAGAGCAAAATCAGGACTCTCAATTTATCCCATTACCAGAACGTTAATCATTATTTAAAAATATTAAACCCTGATTATTCAGGGTTTTTTATTGCTTAGAATTTTATGATTGAGAAATTATCGTGGGGGCCAATTTGCACAAGGATTAGGGAGTAAGCTATGAATTTCTCCAAGCTCTTCATCGGCCAGTTTACCATCCTTATTTTTATCTAGATATTTAAATAATTTAAAATTTTTATCTTTAGCTTGGAAGCGTTTGTCATCGGGCCAAGGAAGCGGGTCAAAATCTTTAACGCTTAAAAATTCTTTTAACTCGAAGGTTTTATTTTTATTTAGATCATAGGTCTTATGAAACTGTTCCCAATTTAAGGAGGCTGGCTCGCAGGCGAGACTATGGGAGCTGATAAATAGTGAAATGCAAAGCATGGTTAAATTTTTCATATTTTCTTTCTCAGTAACATTATTTACAGAGTGTTCAAAATGCGAAACTATTTGTGATATGGCTATAGCCTAAGCGCAAAATAGAATTCTGAATATGAATACTATAATTTATTAGGTAAGGAAATTTATTGAAATAGGTGTTCAGTTTTTGTGGATGCTATTTTGTATTGAAAAGTTGTATAGCGATTTATCCGTAATTTAATTGTTGAATCTGCACAATAAAAAACAGCGACCGAAGTCGCTGTTTTTTATCTTTAGAGATTAAGCTTCTTGCTGGATACCCGCAACGAGCCAGTCTTGGGTAGAACCCGCAGGTTTTACAAAGTGCCAAACTTCAGCAAAAGGTTGCGGTAAGCTGTTGAGGTCTTCACTTACTGTACCAGTAAAACGTACGCTAACCACGTATTGGCCATTTTCTGTCGCAAAGTCTGCAACCATCGCATTCAGGTTTGAAAACTCAGCTACATCTTGATCTTGGTTTGCCATAATGTCTTGATACATAGACTGGTAAAGATCAGGTGTCAAGTAACGCTGAATTTCAGAAATGTTACTTGCCGTGTTCATCGACTGAATATGATTGAAACGTTGACGAGCAATACGTAAGAAAGCCGCAGGTTCTGTACCGTCTGGAAGCTGACTACCACTATTGGTATAGGCAGCGCCAAAAGGTGCATTGTTTTGTGGTGTAGCAGCTGAACCACCTACAGACTGACCAAAAATATTGCTGTTGTCATTTGATGTACGTGGTGCAGCTTGTTGGCCAAACGGTGCTTGAGTTGAACCATTGTTTGGCGCGTATGGATTAGGTGCTACTTTTTTTTTTGCGCCCATTTTACGGAAAATGAAGAAGGCAACAGCAGCGGCAAGAAGAATCCAAATCCAGCTCGGAATACCACCTTTTTCTTCCTGTGCTTGCGCTTGAGAAGCAGAGTTGTCATCTGCCAATGCATTTGCAGCTACAGCTCCAATTGCAGCACCCGCTACACCAGCCGCAACCATACCACCGACGCCTGGACCAGATTTAGCTGGAGCTGTAGCGGGCGCGGTAGGTTGTTGAGCTGGAGTTGCTTGACGAGGTTGTTGATAAGACTGAGTTGGTGCAGCTTGACGGCTCATGCCGTGGCTTTTACCACCACCTGCACGTTTAGCTTCTGCGGCTAAGGGTGCAACTAAAAGAGCCGCTGTTAAAAAACCAGCAATCAAACCACGCTGTCGAACTTCCATCAAATTTTCCTACTCTATAAAAAATAAATTTTAACTCTACCTTTATGCAGTCTTTCATCCTAAATTTCAATAAAAAACGTGTTTATTTTATGAGAAATCCAATTGAATGGAATTTAGCTTAGTTGAGTTCGTCACTTAAGCTCATGGCTTCAGTGAGTGCCTCATGTAAGCGCGCCACAGCGATGACCTTCACCCCAGCAATGTCTTTTTGCGGTGCGTTGCCTCGCGGTAGAATAATGTATTTAAAACCATGTTTAATGGCTTCTTTTAAGCGTTCCTGTCCATTGGGGACTGGGCGAATTTCTCCAGAGAGTCCTACCTCGCCAAAAACAGCCAATTGTTGTGGTAGTGCTTTACCTCGCAGGCTAGAGGCACAGGCCAATAGGACGGCCAAGTCAGAGCCTGTTTCCGTGATTTTTAAACCACCGACAACGTTGACATAGACATCTTGTCCAGATGTTTGCACGCCACCATGGCGATGCATTACCGCCAAGAGCATATTTAAACGGTTTTGTTCTAAACCTAAGGCGACTCGGCGCGGTTGACCATGTGCATCATCAACCAAAGCTTGAACCTCAACCAACAGAGGACGTGTGCCTTCACGGCTGATCATCACGATTGAGCCTGCAATGGCTTCATCATAACGACTTAGGAAAATGGCTGAAGGATTCGCCACTTCTCTTAATCCTTTATCAGTCATGCCAAAAACCCCGAGTTCATTGACTGCACCAAAACGATTTTTAACGGCACGAATCATCCGATAACGTGAGTCGGACTGACCTTCAAAGTACAGAACACAGTCTACCATATGTTCAAGCACACGCGGGCCAGCCAGTGCACCTTCTTTGGTGACGTGTCCGACAATGAACAAGGCTGTACCACTATTTTTAGCAAAACGTGTCAGTAAAGCTGCGGACTCGCGAATTTGAGAAACACCGCCTGGCGCTGACTGGAGTGTTTCGGTATATAGGGTTTGAATGGAATCTAAAATTGCCACGGCGGGACGCTCGTGGGCAAGCATTTCACATATCCGCTCAACACAGGTTTCTGCCATGACTTTGAGTTTATCTGTAGGCAGATCAAGACGATTTGCACGTAAAGCCACTTGAGAGAGTGATTCTTCACCTGTGACATACAATGCCGCACTGTTGGCCGCGGCCATATGCGTTGCCGTTTGCAATAAAATGGTCGATTTCCCGATGCCCGGATCACCGCCAATCAGCACCACGGAACCCGTGACGAGACCACCGCCAAGCACACGATCAAACTCACCAATTCCTGTAGCCAGTCGAGTCTCATGTGAAACTGAAATTTGATTTAAGGTGCTAATAGCAGCAGCTTGACCTGCATAGCCGCCCCCCATTTTGGGCTGCGCACGATGTGTGACTGCAGGTGCAATATTGACTTCAACTAGACTATTCCATTCTCCACATTCAGAACATTGACCCGCCCATTTTGAATGGTCAGCGCCACATTGTTCACAGCGGTAAACACTTTTTGCTTTTGCCATGCTTTATTTGATGCACTATTTAGAGTATTCGATGGTTCAACAGCATACAGAGGATTTGATTTGAAATGAATGCTCTGAATCAAAAAGCCACCCGAAGGTGGCTTAACGATTGCAGATTTTAAAAACTTGCTTTGAAAATAACCTTAGTACAACTCACCTGATTTACGCTTTTCGACAAAATCACGTGACTCTTTCACAATCACCGTCGACAGCAATAACAAAGCAATTAAGTTTGGAACCGCCATTAAACCATTAAAGGTATCGGCAAATAGCCAGACTAAATCAAGAGATGCCACGCAACCAATAAAGACTGATGCGATGTAAATGAGACGGTACAACAGAACATACTTTTCACCGAGTAAAT
This sequence comes from Acinetobacter sp. MF4640, assembly GCF_002018895.1. Lineage (NCBI taxonomy): Bacteria > Pseudomonadati > Pseudomonadota > Gammaproteobacteria > Moraxellales > Moraxellaceae > Acinetobacter > Acinetobacter sp. MF4640. Next base: position 101,398 of record NZ_MVOM01000005.1, read on the forward strand.
ATGTACAGCATTTTTCGCCGTAATAGCACCAACCTAAAATGGTGGAATAAGCGAAGAACACAATACCAAAAGTTACGATCCAGCCTCCGACACCCGGCAGTAATTGGTTAAAAGTATGGGTGGTTAATACCGCGCCTGTTTCGCCACCAAAACTATTGCCCGCCATAATAAAGCCCATGACCAAAACGATCCCTGTGATACTACAGACGATAATGGTATCGATAAACGTACCTGTCATTGAGACTAAGCCTTGACGCGCAGGGTGGTCGGTTTTTGCAGCAGCTGCGGCGATCGGCGCCGAACCCATACCAGCTTCATTTGAGAAGACGCCACGAGCGACACCGTAACGAATGACAGCACCAATTGCGCCACCTGCTACCGCTTCACCAGTAAAGGCATCACGGAAGATCAGTTCAAGTGCAGGCATGACGAGTTCAAGATGGTTGAAGATAATAATGAGGCCACCGAGGACATAGCCAATCGCCATAATCGGCACGATGAAAGAAGCAGCTTTAGAAATCGATTTAATCCCGCCTAAAATAACCAAAGCGGAGAATACCGTAATGACGATACCTGTGATCCATGTTGCAACTCCCGTACTGTTTTCAACAGCGAGCGCAACTGTGTTGGATTGCACTGAACTGCCAATCCCAAAAGACGCCAAGGTGCCAAATAGTGCAAAAATCAGGGCTAACCACTTCCATTTTAGGCCGCGTTCAATGTAGTACATTGGACCGCCAGACATTTCACCTTTTTCATTTTTGATTCGGTATTTAACTGCCAGTACGCCTTCACCATATTTGGTTGCCATACCGAACAGTGCTGTCATCCACATCCAAAACACCGCACCTGGGCCACCAAGGACACAAGCGGTTGCAACACCGGCGATATTACCCGTACCAATGGTGGCAGAGAGTGCCGTCATGAGGGATGCAAAGTGGGAGATATCTCCTGCATGAGAATGTGCTTGGTCATGTTTGCCAAATACTTGTTTAAAGGCCAGAGGCAACATGCGGATTTGCCAGAAGAACAAGCGTAATGTGAGGAATATCCCTGTTCCGACAATGAGGACCAACATATAGGGTCCCCAGACCCAACCACTGATGGTTTCCATAAAAGTTTGTAAACTTTGTGTATTCATTTTTCTTTTAGTCCTCTATGTTTTAAAACTTGAAATTTCTAGAAAAATTTTGAGTTTTATTAAGCAATTGATATGCCACAGTCATGCTTCCTGCACGATTTTTTATTGATTTTTAGTCTTGTTGTATTTGTTACACGGAAATTTATTTTTGACAAGTGTTTTGCTGATTTTTTCAACAGGAACTTTCACGTGTCCTTTGTCGTATTAAATATAAGAAAAATTAATTAACTTTTCAAAAGATGTTGAAAATATAGATTAATACAATTTTATTTTTATTTTTTTGTACTTTTCGGGTAATTTTGGCGACTGGAAATAAAAGACGACATCAAGAATGAGTTTAGAAAATACAGAATCGACCTCTGAACAAGGCGATTTAAAACGGAGTTTATCCAACCGCCATTTACAACTCATTGCGATTGGCGGTGCGATTGGTACAGGTTTATTTATGGGGTCGGGGAAGACGATTAGTCTCGCTGGGCCATCTATTTTAATCATTTACATGATTATTGGTTTTATGGTGTTTTTGGTCATGCGCGCGCTTGGCGAATTACTGCTGTCTAACTTGAAGTACAAATCGTTTATCGATTTCTCTACCGATTTGATCGGACCGTGGGCAGGCTATTTCGTTGGTTGGACCTATTGGTTATGTTGGATCACGATTGGTATTGCGGACTTATCAGCCATTATTTATTACCTTCAGTTCTTTAATGGAGGTATGCCGTTCACACCTGGGGAAGGGGTGATGATCAGTGTTGCGGCCATTGTGTTCATCATGGGCTTGAACTTGGTCACGGTGAAACTGTTTGGTGAGCTGGAGTTCTGGTTTGCACTGATTAAGATTATTGCCATTGTGGTGTTGATTGCCGTTGGTTTATGGATGATCTTTACAGGGTTCACTTCAACAACGGGTGAAATTGCATCATTTAGTCATCTTTGGTCACATGGCGGAATGTTCCCAACAGGCGTGACGGGCTTCCTTGCTGGTTTCCAAATTGCGATCTTTGCCTTTGTAGGTGTAGAGCTAGTCGGTACCACGGCTGCTGAAACTAAAGACCCAGAAAAGAATTTGCCTAAAGCGGTGAACTCGATTCCAATTCGTATCATTGTTTTCTATGTGCTGTCTTTAGTGATTGTAATGTCTGTGACACCATGGAACGTGATTGATCCGGCGGTTTCGCCTTTTGTGAACTTGTTTAGTCAAGCGGGTATTGCAGCAGCAGCAATCATCATGAACTTGGTGGTATTGTCTTCTGTGATGTCATCAATGAATAGTGGTGTGTTTTCAACGTCGCGTATGTTGTTTGGTTTGTCTCGTGAAGATCAAGGGCCAAAAGCATTTGGCCACTTAAACAAGCGTGCTGTTCCTGCAAATGCATTGTACTTTTCAGCAATTTGTTTACTGTTAGGTGCTGCACTACAGTACTTTGTACCAAATACTGTTGAAGCCTTTACTTTGGCAACTACACTGTCGACGATTTTGTTTATCTGCGTCTGGATTATGATTATCTGGAGCTACATTGTGTATTACAAAACACGTCCAGAGTTACATGCAAAATCGACTTTTAAACTACCGGGTGGTCTATTTACTTGTTGGTTTGTGATTGTTTTCTTTATTGGTGTGATCTATGTGTTATCACTAGAAGCCGATACCATGAAAGCTTTAATGGTGAGTCCGATTTGGTTCATCATTTTGATTATTGGTTATTTTGGTTTCTACAAACCGAAACATAAATAATCGATACCATTTAAAAAAACGCCAGTCTTTAACTGGCGTTTTTTTTTAACTCACTATAATCTTTAGCGCTTAGTGGTTTGGTCATGCATGTTGATCAGGTTATACTTCTTCAAAATATCAAATAGGTGATCAGATGCGTTCTGTCATTTGCTGCATCAGTGTCTTGGTGATGAGTACTGCATTCGTCGGTTGTGGTCAGTCTGGTACATTACATATGCCAAATGATCCAAACTATGACAAGCGAGCGAAATATTTGCTTTATAAAGATGCAGCATCTAAGCCGTCTGCACAAAAGGAAGATACAGCGCCCGTTAAGCAAGAGTTTGCTGCACCTTCAGTTGAAACCAATCAGCCTTAATACCTTAAACGCTTCATAGAAAGGATACATTCATGAGTTTTACCCGCAATCATGGGGTTTTGCACGCTGAGCAATGCTCGCTGCAACAGCTTGCGCAGCAATTTGGTACACCACTGTATGTTTATTCAAAAGCGACTTTTGAAAAACACTTTACAGAGATGGATCGTGCTTTTGACTTTATCGATCATCAAATTTGTTTTGCGGTTAAGTCAAACTCAAACATTGCGGTATTGAATGTCCTTGCAAAGCTCGGTGCGGGTTTTGATATTGTGACGGGCGGAGAATTGGCTCGTGTACTAAAAGCGGGTGGCGATGCTTCTAAAATTGTCTTTTCGGGTTTAGGTAAAACTGAGATTGATGTTCAAAAAGCATTAGAAGTGGGTATTGCATGCTTCAATGTCGAGTCTCATGCAGAGCTGGATCGTATTCAAAAAGTTGCAGCGAAGCTCGGCAAAAAAGCACCCATTTCATTGCGTGTCAATCCAGATGTAGATGCGAAAACGCATCCTTATATTTCAACAGGTTTGAAAGAAAATAAATTTGGGATTCCGTCAGATACGGTGTTTGAAACCTATCAATATGCTGCAACGCTGCCGAATTTAGACATTATTGGTATCGACTGCCATATTGGTTCCCAACTGACTGAAACACAGCCTTTTGTGGATGCGCTAGATCGTGTGATTTTGATGATCGATCAGCTGAAAACCATGGGTATTCAGTTGAAACACATCGATATTGGTGGTGGTTTAGGCGTGACCTATAAAGATGAAGTGCCGCCTACCGTTTTTGAATATGCCAATGCAATGAAGCCCGCTTTAGAAAAACTGGGCTTGAAAGTGTATATGGAACCGGGACGCAGTATTTCGGCAAATGCAGGAGTACTCCTGACCAAAGTTGATTTACTCAAACCGACCATTCACCGTAACTTTGCGATTATTGATGCAGCCATGAACGACTTGATTCGTCCTGCACTGTATGAAGCATGGATGGATATTCAGCCCGTTACACCGCGCTCGGATGTCGAGGCAAAAGAATGGGATGTGGTTGGTGCGATTTGTGAAACAGGTGATTTCTTAGGTAAAGAGCGTGTGCTTGCACTCCAAGAAAATGACGTACTGGCTGTATTGGGTGCTGGCGCTTATGGTTTTGTCATGAGTTCAAATTACAACAGTCGCGGTCGCGCCGCTGAAGTGATGGTGGATGGTGAAAACGCACATTTGATTCGTGAGCGTGAAACCATTGAGTCGCTTTGGGACAAAGAACGTTTATTGCCTGAAGGATAATTCAAGATGTTATTAGAATTTACCAAAATGCATGGTCTAGGCAATGACTTTATGGTGGTCGATTTAATCAGTCAAAGAGCATTCCTTGATACTGTTACGATTCAGCGCTTGGCGGATCGCCATTTCGGCATCGGTTTTGATCAGTTATTGATTGTTGAGCCACCTGATTTACCCAATGTCGATTTCAAATACCGTATTTTTAATGCTGATGGTTCTGAAGTTGAACAATGTGGTAATGGCGTGCGCTGCTTTGCACGCTTTGTACATGAGCGTCAGCTCACGACAAAGACCAAGATTAAAGTGCAAACTAAGGCAGGGATTGTAGAACCCGAACTCGGTCAAAATGGCTGGGTACGCGTGAATATGGGCTATCCAAAATTCTTACCACAGGAAATTCCATTTATTGCGGATGCTCCTGAAGCTTTGTATGACATTGCTTTGGCGAACAATGAGCAATTGACTATTGATGTGGTGAATATGGGTAACCCTCATGCAGTTACTATCGTTCCTGACGTGATTACAGCTGATGTTGCACGTCTGGGCCCTCAGGTTGAATCGCATGAGCGTTTTCCGCAGCGTGTGAATGCTGGGTTTATGCAAATCATTGATGAAAAGCATGCGCGCTTACGTGTGTTTGAACGCGGCGTAGGCGAAACCTTGGCCTGTGGAACAGGAGCTTGTGCGGCTGCGATTTCAGGTATGCGCCGTGGTTTACTCGATTCATCTGTTGAGATTGAATTGGCAGGTGGTAAGTTGCATATCGAATGGCGTGAAGGTGAAGTGGTTTGGATGACGGGACCAACCTCAAATGTCTACGAAGGACGTATCGATCTGAGTTACTATCAAAACTAAGTTTAGCGTCAAACAAGAAGCACTGATTCATCAGTGCTTTTTTATGAAAAATGAAATAGGCATATAAAGAGCTGAGACAGTGCTACTATGCAAAAGAAAATCAATCTTCCACAGAATAGAACTATAGAGGCTGACTTGTGACTTTTGAGCCGATGCAACTGCTCGCGATGTGGTTAAAACAACGAGAAATACAAAATCAGTCTGCCCATACTTTGCAGGCTTATGAACGAGATGTGTCTGATTTTCTGCTATTTTGCGAACAGAAAAAGCTTGAGTTGGGCGATGTTGAAGCCACTGATTTACGCGAATTTATTGCACAAAAAGTTGAACATCAACAGTTGAGCTCCAGTAGTTTACAGCGGATGTTATCTTCTATTCGTCAGTTTATGAAATGGGCTGAGCAGGGGCAACATTTGGCTTTTAATCCTGCCGATGACTTTCAACTCAAACGTAAACCTCGCCCTTTACCAGGGCTAGTGGACATTGAAACTATCAATCAAATTTTGGATCAGGCCTTGCCTGAGAAAGAAGTCGAACAGCAAATGTGGTATCGAGACAAAGCTTTGCTTGAGCTACTTTATGCCAGTGGATTACGCTTAGCGGAAGTGCAAGGCTTAAGAATTAAAGATATCGACTTTAACCGACAGTTACTGCGTATTACAGGTAAGGGGAATAAAACTCGGGTTGTACCTTTTGGTTCTAAAGCCAAAGATGCAGTAATGAAATGGCTGAGCATTTATCCGCTGTGGAATGGTGATTTTGTGCCCGATGCACAAGTTTTTATTACTCAAAAGGGCAATCCTTTGGGGATGCGCCAGATTGAAAATCGGGTCAAGTTTCAGGCACAGCGCGCAGGCGTAAATATCGATCTGCATCCGCATTTACTCCGTCATTGTTTTGCTAGTCACATGCTGTCAAACAGTGGTGACTTACGCGCAGTGCAGGAAATGTTAGGCCACAGTAACTTAAGTACCACCCAAATTTATACCCATGTCGATTTTGACAGACTGGCTCAAGTGTATGATCAGACGCATCCTCGAGCACAGCAAAAGGTGAAAACTTAGTTTATTCATACTTTAAAAATAGTGTCACATAATGCATGCACTATAGCGCTGTATTTTGGGTTAAGCGCCAAAAGTCAGAACAAACAGCGTAAACACATCAGTAGATAATTATGTACGCGCTAGGGTGTTTAGTCCCAGATTTTAATGGTGCAATATTCTCAGATAAATGGAAGGAAGCACTATGGGACAAGTTCTACACAGCAGCGCCACAACGACACAGGCAGTGCGTCGAGCAATACAAAATAGTCAAGA